>JAIOPW010000289.1 GCA_021413665.1 Rhodocyclales bacterium
CTCGATCTGACCACCGAGGGATTGCGCATCCAGATCGTGGACGAGAAAAATCGCCCCATGTTCGATTCGGCGAGTTCGGACGTCAAACCCTATACCCGGGTCATCCTGCGTGAAATAGGCCTCGCGCTGAACAAGGTCGAAAACCGCATCAGCCTTTCCGGCCATACCGACGCGCAGCCGTTCGCCGGTGGCGACCGGGGCTTCGGCAACTGGGAGCTGTCGACCAATCGCGCCAATGCCTCGCGCCGCGAGATGGTGGCCGGGGGCATGGATGACGCCAAGATCATGCGCGTGGTTGGCCTCGCCTCGACAGTGCTCTATGCCAAACAGGAACCGCAGAGCCCGATCAACCGCCGCATCAGCATTATCGTCATGAACAAGCGCACCGAAGAAGCGATCCTCGCCGATGGCCGCCAAATGGACGTGGAGAGCGCGCAGGAGGTCGACGCGAAAAGCCTCGGCGTTCCCGCCGCCGCGGCGGGCCGATAAAATTGAGTAGAATCGACCCCTTATGAATTTCTTCAACAAGACCTTGTGGTTTGGCTTGGGCTGGATCGTTCTGCTGGGCGGCGTCATGTCATTGACGTCGAGCACCGGACTCGGTTTGTCGGGATGGGCCGCCTTGCTGCTGGCCGGGGTCGGCTGGCAGCTTATTGCTCTTGTTGCGAGCCGGAGCATGGTGAAAAGCGCTGCGGATCAGCAGCGCATGAAAGGCGAGGAGCAGGCCCTGCTCGATGAGTTTCACCGCCTGCTGGAAGAGTGTTCGACGCGGTTTTCCAGCCAGTTGGGCGTTGCGCACGGCGAGCTGGCCCGGGTACAGACACTGCTGTCGGAGGCCATCGTCAGCCTGACCGGCAGTTTTCACAGCATGCATGAACATACGCGCCGCCAGCGCGAGGTATCGCTGGCCGTTACCTCGGGTGCCGACGGCGACAAGGGCGGCAGCCGTTTCGACGACTTCGTCAGGGACACCACCGCCGTCATGCAGCGGGTGGTGGACAGCATCGTCGGCAACAGCAAGCTGGGCATGGAGCTGGTCGAATTGACCGAAAGCATCGCGGCGCGCACTCAGGATGTCCAATCGATCCTGTCCGAAATCGGCGCCATCGCCAAGCAGACCAACCTGCTGGCGCTGAATGCGGCCATCGAGGCCGCGCGCGCCGGCGAAGCCGGACGCGGTTTCGCGGTGGTGGCCGACGAAGTGCGCGATCTTTCCGGACGCACGTCGCAGTTCAGCCAGCAGATCAACAAGGTGATCCAGGACATGCAGGTCACCGTCAAGCAGACCGAGGTGGCCATCTCGCGCATGGCCAGCCAGGATCTGACCTTTGCCTTCGAGTCCAAGCAGAACGTCGAGAAGATCATCGGCACCATGGAGTCGCAGAATCTGTCGCGCATGGCTGCGGTCGGGCAGCTGGGCGGCATCGCCGACGAGGTCGATGTCCAGGTCGGGCGCGCCGTTACCGCATTGCAATTCCAGGACATCGTCTCGCAGTTGCTCGGGCATGTCGGCCGGCGCGTCGCCGCCATCGACGATGTCTCGCGACATCTGGGTGGTCTGGCGCAGACCCTGCAACGCAACGCCACGACTCCGGACGCCGCTGGCGCCCTGCAGTCCCTGCGCAATGAAACCCGCGAAGTCGCCGAACGGCTGAAGGACATGGAGCAGATGACCGCCAACAATCCGGTCAGCCAGAACGAAATGAGCCAGGGCGATATCGAATTATTCTGAATTAACTTGCTGCCCGTTCCTTGAGGGAGTTTTCCTGTGTCCAAAACAATACTTGCCGTCGATGATTCGGCCTCCATTCGACAGATGGTGGCCTTTACCCTGAAAAGTTCAGGCTACGAGGTGGTCGAAGCCGTAGACGGCATGGATGGACTGGAGAAGGCCAAGACCAAGAGTTTCAACCTGATCCTGACCGACCAGAACATGCCGCGCATGGACGGGTTGACGCTGGTCAAGAGCCTGCGTGCGATGGCACAGTACAAGACCACGCCGATCCTGATGTTGACCACGGAGTCCTCCGATGCCATGAAGGCGCAAGGCAAGGCTTCGGGGGCGACCGGCTGGCTGGTCAAGCCCTTCGATCCGCAGAAGCTTATTGAAGTGGTGAAGAAGGTCATCGGTTGACCCTGGCGCGGACCATGACCGGGAGGTGCCATGTCCATTGACATGAGCCAGTTTTACCAAGTGTTCTTCGAGGAATCGCAAGAGCACCTTGACAGCATGGAGTCCCTGCTGCTGGGTCTTGACCTCGCCGATCCGGATGCCGAAGAGCTCAATGCGATTTTTCGCGCCGCGCATTCGATCAAGGGCTCGGCCGGCACTTTCGGTTTTACCGACCTGGCCGAAGTGACCCACGTTCTCGAGAACCTGCTCGATCGCATCCGCAAGGGCGAGTTGGCACTGCGCCCCGAGATGATCGACGCCTTTCTCGATGCCGGTGATGTGCTCAAAGGTTTGCTTGCCGCCCATCGCGGCAATGGCGAAGCCGATCCGGCGCAGGTCGCGGCGATGTGCAAGCGCCTGTCCGAGCTGACTGTCAGCGGGTCTCCGGTCGCCGCCAGTCCGGCGCCCGAGGCCGCCGGCGGTCCGGCCATCGTTGCGGCGCCGACGGGCGAAATGGAAGCGAGCTTCGTCCTTGAATTGGAAGCCGATGACGCGGCCAGGACGGTCGAAAATCTGGTTGCGGAGTTGAGCGAGGCGTGCGTGGTTTCCGTGTTCAGTCGGCCGACTGCCGCAGACCAGCCCTGGGTCTTGCGCCTCGCCGCCGACGCAGACACGGAAATCGTGCGCGGCTTGCTGGAGTTTGTCGCCCGCAGCGACAGCATTCGCATCGGGCCGGCGGGCTCGATCGCGCGGGTAGCGGGTGACAGTGCCGGCGCCTACGGCTTCTTCGATGAACCTTCCGCGCCTGCAAGCGTCGCGACCGACGATGCCTGGGGGCTTTTCAACGATGCGCCGACTCCCGCAGCGGACGCGCCGCAAGCGGTAGCGCCCGCAGCCGATGATTCCTTCGGTTTCTTTGTCGATCTGCCGGCACCGGACACCGCCGTCGCCGCCTCGCCAGCGCCGACTCTTGCGGCTGGTAGCGAAGGTGACGGTTTCGGATTCTTCGTCGACGTACCCGCCCCCGGCGCCGCAGCGGCGAGCGCAAGCTCCGTCGTCACCGCGGCCGCGCCGGAAGCCGCGGTCGCGCCGGCCAAGCCCGTGGCGGACAGGCGTGCCACGCCCCGAACCGGTGGCGGCGAAACCTCGATCCGTGTCGATGTCGACAAGGTCGACCAACTGATCAACCTGATCGGCGAGCTGGTGATCACCCAGGCGATGCTCGCGCAGTCGGCCTCCGAACTCGATCCGGTCCGCTTCGAACGCTTGCACAACGGCCTGACGCAGCTTGAGCGCAATACGCGCGACATGCAGGAATCGGTAATGTCGATCCGCATGATGCCCATATCGGTCGTGTTCTCCCGCTTCCCGCGCGTGGTGCGCGACCTGGCGCAGAAGCTGGGCAAGCAGATCGAGCTCAAGACCATCGGCGAAGGCACGGAGCTGGACAAGAGCCTGATCGAGCGCATCAGCGATCCGCTGACGCACCTGGTGCGCAACAGCCTTGATCACGGCGTCGAGATGCCCGAGGATCGAATTGCCAAGGGCAAGTCGCCGACAGGCACGATTACACTGAAGGCCTATCACCAGAGCGGCAACATCGTCATCGAAGTGGGTGACGACGGCGCCGGCCTCAACCGCCAGAAGATCATGTCCAAGGCGCGCGAGAAGGGTATCGCGGTGCACGACCAGATGACCGATGGCGAAGTCTGGTTGCTTATTTTCGAGCCGGGGTTCTCCACTGCCGACGTGGTCACCGAGGTCTCGGGGCGCGGCGTCGGCATGGACGTGGTCAAGCGCAACATAAGCGCGATGGGCGGGCGGGTCGAGATCGAGTCGATGACCGGAATCGGTACCCGGATGACGGTGCGCCTGCCGCTGACGCTGGCGATCCTCGACGGCATGTCGGTCGCGGCGGGCAAGGAGACCTACATCATTCCGCTCGGCTACGTGATCGAGTCGCTACAGGCCGAGCGCGGCATGATCAAGAGTGTTTCGGGTGTCGAGCGCCTGATCCAGGTGCGCGACGAATACCTGCCGGTGGTGGCGTTGTACGAGGTGTTCGGCATCCCGAACACAATCACGCGGCTCGATCAGGGGATCATGGTGGTGCTCGAAGCCGACGGGGTCAAGGCGGCACTGTTCATCGATGCCCTGGTCGGCCAGCACCAGGTGGTGATCAAGAGCCTGGAATCGAACTACCGCAAGGTACCCGGCATATCGGGAGCTACGATCATGGGCGACGGCCATGTCGCCCTGATTCTGGATGTGGTGGCGCTGGTACAAATGGCAAAAAGTGCGCTGCCGGAGGCGGCCTGATGCCGGTCCGCAAAACGGAAAACAGTTGAACACGGAAGCGAGGAACAAATGATGGTTCAGGAACATGCGGCCCAAGGCAAGGAAGCCAGGGAAGAAGGCGGCTACGCCCAGGAATATCTGACCTACACCCTGGGGCCGGAAGAATACGCGATCGACATTCTCAAGGTGCAGGAAATCCGCGGTTACGAGGCGCCGACCACGATCGCTAATGCGCCGAGCTTCCTCAAGGGCGTGATCAACCTGCGCGGTACCATCGTCCCGATCGTCGACCTGCGCATCAAGTTCAATGTCGGCAAGGCGGAATACACACCCTTCACGGTCGTCATCATCCTCAACATCGGCTCGCGCGTGGTGGGCATCGTGGTCGACAGCGTGTCGGACGTGACCATGCTGCGCCAGGAGCAGATCCGGCCGGCGCCCGAGTTCGCGGCGACGGTCGACACCAAGTACATCAACGGCCTGTGCACCCTCGGCGAGCGCATGCTCATCGTGGTCGATATAGAGCGGCTGATGCTGTCCCATGAGATGGCATTGGTTGACGCCGCCCAGAACGCCCAATAAGCCGCACCGAAAAAGGAGCCAAGAAGATGAGAAGCAACCTGCCCGTAACCCAAAACGAGATCGTCCTGCGCGACGATCAGATGATCGTTTCCAAGACTGACCTCAAAGGCCAGATCACCTACATCAACCGGGATTTTCTGGACATCAGCGGCTTCACCGAAAGCGAGCTGATGGGGCAGCCGCACAACATAGTGCGCCATCCGGACATGCCAGAGGCGGCCTTTGCCGACCTGTGGCAGACGCTCAAGGCCGGGCGGCCGTGGATCGGCATGGTCAAGAACCGCTGCAAAAACGGCGACTACTACTGGGTCGAGGCCCACGCCACGCCGCTGTATGAAAACAATCAGCATGTTGGCTACATGTCGGTGCGCAGGAAGCCCAGCCGCCAGCAGATCGATGCTACCGAAGGCGTCTATCGCCAGTTCCGCGAGAACCGTGCCGGCGGCATGCGCATCGAACTGGGGCGCGTGGTTTCAGGTGCGGGCATCGGCCGCACGTTTGCCGACATGAGCATCAAGTCCAAGCTGACCTGGGTGATGCTGCTGATGTCGGTGATGACGGTGCTGATCGGCGTCATGGGCCTCACCGGAATGACCAAGACCAACGAAGGTCTACGCGACGTGTACGAGTTGCACATGGTTGGCCTCTCCGATGTTACGGGCATCAACCGCACGGTGCTGCGCAACCGTATCCTTACCGAGGGCGCCCTGCTTGATCCGACACCGGAAGGCGTGGCCAAAAAGGCCGAGGAGATTAAGGCCAATATCGCGGCGATCACGAAGTCCGCCGACGAGTACAAGGCGCGCATGACCGATCCCGAGCAGAAGCAGGCCTTCGAGCGATTTGCCACCGATCGCGGCAACTTCGTCCGGGAAGGGTTGCTGGCCGTCATGGACCAGCTCAAGGCCGGCAAGGTCGACGAAGCGCGCAAGATATTCTTCGAGAAGACCGAACCCCTCAACACCAAGGTGGTGGAGCACGTCAATAACCTGCGCAAGTACCATGTCGACGGCGCCAAGCGCGAATACGCCGAGGCCACCGCGCGCTACGAATCCAGTCGCAATATGTCGATCGCGCTGATCGTCGCCGGCCTGCTTCTGGCGGTGAGCGCTGCTGTAATCGTGATCCGGGCCATCACCGGGCCTCTGAAGCAGGCCAGCGACATATTTGCGCAGATCGGCCAGGGCATGTACGGCAACTTTGTCGATATCACCAGGAACGACGAGACCGGCAAGTTCCTGCAAAGCCTGGAAGTCATGCAGACCAAGCTCGGTTTCGACGTTGCGGAGGCCAGGCGCCTTTCTGACGAGAACCTGCGCATCAAGATTGCGCTGGACAATGTAAGCACCGGCGTGATGATTGCCAACAATGAGCGGACGATCATCTACGCCAACAAGTCGGTGCGGACGATTCTCAAGGGCGCCGAGTCGGCGATCCGGCAGCAGTTGCCGAATTTCGATGCCGACAAGATGATGGGCATCAACATCGACACCTTCCACAAGAATCCGAAACACCAGGCGGACCTGCTGGCCAGTTTTACCAGCACCTATGTGGCCAACCTCGAAATTGGGGGTCGTTATCTGCGTGTGACCGCCAGTCCGGTGATCAACGACAGGAACGAGCGCCTGGGTGCGGTCGCCGAATGGCTCGATCGGACGCCGGAAGTGCTGGTCGAGAAGGAAGTGGCGAACATAGTGGACGGCGCACTGCGCGGCGACTTTGTGACGCGCCTCAGCCTGGAAGGCAAGGAAGGCTTCTTCCGCCAGTTGGCCGAAGGCCTCAACCAGTTGTCCGAAGTCACGCAGACCGGCCTGTCGGACGTCGCCCGGGTACTGCAACTGGTGGCGGCAGGCGACCTGACGCAGAAGATCGAAGCCGATTACGAGGGCATTTTCGGCCAGTTGAAGGATGACACCAACACCACAATCGAGCGTCTGCGCGAAGTGGTGGGGCGGATCAAGGACGCCACCGAAGCCATCAACATCGCT
>JAIOPW010000392.1 GCA_021413665.1 Rhodocyclales bacterium
CCGGTGAAATCATTCTTGTAGCGGGTGTCGAACCGGGACAGATCGAGTTGATGGTCGACGAGGTAGTTCAGCGCGTGTTCAAAGGTGCCAGGCAGGAGTTGCCGTTCGAGATCGACGGCGATGAAGCGCGGGCTGGTGTCGATTGTCTTGTACCGGGCCATGGGAGCCTCTCCAAAGGGAACAGCCTTATGACACTTGATATCCCGTTTGGTTCACAGCAGAATGCAGCCATGAAAAGACTTTTTCTACAGCCTCGTTGGACGTCTCGAGTCAGTAGTGGAACCGAAGTTGCACAATTTCTAGCGCATCATTCACGACGCGATACACCATGCGATGCTCATCAGTAATTCGCCGCGACCAAAAGCCAGATAGCGCGTGCTTCAGCGGCTCTGGCTTACCCACGCCGCTAAATGGTTCACGTTGTGCCTCCCGAATCAGTTTGTTGATCCGCTCCACCATCCGCTTGTCTTGCTTTTGCCAATACAGGTAGTCTTCCCATGCCTCGTCTGCGAAGATCAGCTTCACTTTGTCAGCTTCCGCTCAACGCCCTTGCCTGCGTTCAGTTGCGCAACGGCGGAGAGAAGTCGCTTGGCGTTGGCTGGTGTGCGCAACAGATAGGCTGTTTCCTCAAGCGCTTTGAAATCTTCGAGCGAGAGCATCACAACGGACTGTTCTCCGTTGCGCGTAATAATCAAAGCTTCGTGGTCATTGCAAACCCTATCCATTGCGCTGGCCAAGTTTGCACGAACAGTGGTGTAAGTAATCGCGTCCATGGGCGCCTCCTAAAATGTACGTGTTACTGTACAGCATCAGGCGCTAGGTGTCCAGTAGCGCCAAGACGTCCAACCCGTCGTTCCAGAGGACGCTGCGCGATAAAGCCGCGCAGCGCCTCTGAACTTGGACGTTGAAGCTGTAGAAAAACCCCTTTTCGACCGGCAAAAGTCTCTTCGAATGGCGCGATCTTCATCGCGCCATTTTGATTTCTGCATATCGGATTTCCGTCGCGCCGTATCGCCAGCGCCGACTCTCTGGTCAGTCCTTCCCTGGCCTACTGCGCATACCCGGGATCCTTGGGTTTTGCGCAACGCCAGGGACAAAGCTGCGGGACGGGTCGCGCGGGCGGCGCTT
This sequence comes from Rhodocyclales bacterium, assembly GCA_021413665.1. Taxonomy (GTDB): domain Bacteria; phylum Pseudomonadota; class Gammaproteobacteria; order Burkholderiales; family Rhodocyclaceae; genus Sulfuritalea. The sequence continues at coordinate 1,129 of JAIOPW010000392.1, forward strand.
TACTTGGTTACCTCCTGCCGGCACAGGGGAAATGGAAAATCAGCCGAACCTGATATAGAATCCCGAGTAATTCACTCGGGTATGGCCTGATGGTTCCGAGTGATAATCCGCCACCGGCGATTTCCGCCCCGCATTCCTCATCCTCCAAGTCAAAGGTATTACATGTCCATCAACGAACAGAGCATCCAGGAAGTCCTCAAGGCGGTGGTCGACGCCAATACCGGCAAGGACCTGGTCAGCAGCCGCAGCGTCAAGAACATCAAGCTTACGGGCAGCGATGTTTCGCTCGACGTCGAACTCGGTTATCCGGCGAAGAGCCAGATCGAGGGCCTGCGCGCCGAGGTGATCGCACGGATCAAGACCCTGCCCGGCGTCGGCAACATCAGCGCCAACGTGTTTTCCAGGGTGGTGACGCATGCGGTGCAGAAGGGCGTCAAGCTGATCCCCGGCGTCAAGAACATCATTGCCGTGGCCAGCGGCAAGGGCGGCGTCGGCAAGTCGACCACGGCAGTCAACCTGGCGCTGGCGCTGTCGGCCGAAGGCGCCAACGTCGGCTTGCTGGATGCGGACATCTACGGTCCTTCGCTGCCGCAGATGCTGGGCATCGCCAGCGGCCGGCCGGAGTCGGTCGATGGCAAGGGCCTCGAACCGATGGATGCGCACGGCATCCAGGCGATGTCGATCGG
>JAIOPW010000165.1 GCA_021413665.1 Rhodocyclales bacterium
GAAGATCACCCTGACGCCGCAACAGGTCGGTGAATGTATCGAGACCATCGGCTGCGGTTTCATGTTCGCCCCCAATCACCATCCGGCGATGAAGAACGTCGCCCCGGTGCGGCGTGAAATGGGTGTACGCACCATTTTCAACATCCTCGGCCCGTTGACCAATCCGGCCGGCGCACCCAACACCTTGATGGGCGTATTCCATCCCGACCTGGTCGGCATCCAGGTGCGCGTGATGAAACAGCTCGGCGCCGACCACGTCATGGTGGTCTGGGGCAAGGACGGCATGGACGAGATTTCGCTCGGCGCCGCCACGCTGGTCGGCGAACTGAAGGACGGCAAGATCACGGAATACGAAATTCATCCCGAGGATTTCGGCCTGTCGATGGTCTCCAACCGCAGCCTGCGGGTTGCCGATGCGGCCGAATCGAAAGCCATGCTGATCGAGGCGCTGGAGAACAAGCCCGGCACGGCGCGCGAGATCGTCACGCTGAACGCCGGCGCGGCGCTCTACTGCGCCAATCTGGAAGACTCGATCGGCGCCGGCATCGCAAGGGCGCGCGAGGCCCTCGCCAGCGGCGCCGCGCGCAAGAAGCTCGACGAATTCATCACCTTTACCGCCAAGTTCGCCTGATGCCCGACATTCTCGACAAGATCCTCGCCGTCAAGCGCGAGGAGGTTGCGGCCGCTTCGGCCGCGCGGCCTTTTGCCGCTATGCGTGCGGACGCAGATGCACAACCGGCGGCACGCGACTTCGTCGGCGCCATTCGGGCGAAAGTCGGCGCTGACTCGCTCTGCATCCCTGGGAATCCGCTTCGCGGGCAGGGAACGGCGGTAATCGCCGAGATCAAGAAGGCCAGCCCGTCCAAGGGCGTGATTCGCGCCGATTTCCACCCGGCTGAAATCGCAGCAGATTACGAGCGGCATGGCGCGGCCTGCCTTTCGGTGCTGACCGACCGCCCGTTCTTTCAGGGCTCGGAAGACTACCTCCGCGAAGCGCGTGCCGCCTGCTCGCTGCCGGTGCTGCGCAAGGATTTCATGGTCGATCCCTGGCAGGTCTATGAGGCCCGCGCCATGGGCGCCGATGCCATCCTGCTGATCGTCGCCGCACTGCCCCTGGCGCAGATGCGGGAAATGGAAGCCATCGCCCACGCCCTCGGCATGAGCGTCCTGGTCGAATGCCATGACGGCGCCGAACTGGACGTCGCCCTGCAATTGGGGACGCCGCTGATCGGCATCAACAACCGCAACTTGCGGACATTCGAGGTCAGTCTGGATACCACCCTGTCGCAACTCGGCCGTATCCCGCCTGATCGCATCGTGGTCACGGAATCCGGCATCCTCGCACCGGCCGACGTGGCGTTGATGCGCGAAAACGGGGTGCTTGCCTTCCTGGTCGGCGAAGCCTTCATGCGGGCCGCCTCACCGGGAGCCGAGTTGGGGCGACTGTTCGGCTAAGCCGGCCCGCAGTCGACGATCATCAGCGAGACGTCATCGTGGGACGTGGTCGCGCCCAGGTGCTGCGCCAGCGCCAGCTTCACCGACTCCAGGCGCCGATCGGGCGCCACTGACCCCAGCGCCAGGAGCAGCCGGTCATGGCCGAAAACCTGCCCCGCGCCATTCTCGGCTTCCACCAGACCATCCGAGAAAAGTACCAGTTGATCGCCCGGCTGCAGGTCCACGCCGACGTGGCTGATCGAATCGCGGTCGCTGGCGTCGATGCCGAGCGGCAGGCTGGAGGACGCTACACGCTGCCGTACGTGGCCGCCGGCGTCGAGCACGAGCACGTCCGGCGCGCCGCCCACCCAGATATCCGCATGGCTACCGTCGCAAGCGATGCACAGCATGCTTGCGGCGACGAAATGGCTGACCGGCAAGGTGACTTGCAACTGGCTATTGACCTCATGAACGATACGCGCCAGCGGCATGCCGGTCTCCCCCATGCCGTAAAACACCGACAACACCGGAATCGTGCAGATGGCAGCGCCGAGACCGTGACCCGTGGCATCGGCCAGCAAGGCGTAAAGGTCGCCCCGCGGGCCGCGTGTCGCGGCGACGACGTCACCGCTGAAATTCTCCGCCGGGGCAAGCCAATACCGGACGCAAGGATCGTTGAGTCCGGCGCGCTGCATCTGCCGGCTGAGGATGGTCTGGGCCAGGGCATTCGCTTCCTGCTGGGTGTCGTGATAGGCCTGCAGGGCGGCTGCGTTCTCCCGCAGCTTGCGCTCTACCATCACCCGCTCGCTGGCGTCGTGCAGCACGCCGATGAACTGCCGGCTACCGGCGACCCGCATTTCGCTGATGCCAAGCTCGAGAGCGAAAACCTCCCCGCTCTTGCGCCGGCCTCTCAACTCCCGCTGGCCAACGCCGAGGATACGCGGCTGCCCACCCTTGACGTAGTGCGCCAGGTAACCGTCATGTTCGCTGCGATAGGGCTCCGGCATCAGCATGCTGACGTTCTTCCCGATCATTTCGTCCCGCACATAGCCGAACATTCCTTCGATGGCCGGATTGCAGGTGAGCATCTTCCCCGAAACATCGATGGTGATGACGCCATCCACCAGATTGTCGGTAATCGCCGCCGTGCGCTGGCGCTCATCCTCCAGGCTGCGCTGCAAGGCCAGCGTACGCGCGGTCGAACGCAGCTTTGCATCGAGCACGACGAAATTCACCGGCTTCGACAGGTAGTCGTCGCCACCGGCATCGAGTCCCGTTACGAGACTTTCCTCGCTGTCGAGCGCGGAAAGAAAAATAACAGGAATCCAGCGCTCACCGGACAACGCCTTGATCCGACGCGTCGCCTCGTAGCCATCCATCACCGGCATCATCACGTCCATGAGCACAATGTCGGGCATTTCCCGTTCGTAGGCCGCCACGCCCTGTGCGCCATCCTCCGCGACTACGACTTCGAGCCCCAGCTTGCGCAGGAATACCTGCAGCATCAACCGATTGGTCGCCGTGTCATCGACCACCAGAACCTTCAGCGGTGCCTGGCCGCCATCGGTGTTCAATGTCAACTCGGCCTTCATCGCGGTACCTCGTTCATTGTGGGCGCGGGAGTGCAAGGGACGGTGGCGACGACAACGTTCCCGCGATCACGATAATCCAGGCTGGCAAAGCCGGCCAGTCCCGCCATTGCGATGCCGCGGCCATTCGGATCGAAGGCGCGTTCCGGCGCGAATTCGAGATAGCGGCGCCAGTCGAAACCCTCACCTTCGTCGCTGATGGTGAATGCCAGCGCGTCGGGCATGCGGCGGAAGGCGATGCGGGCACGTCGCGCACCCAGCACCGGATCGTGCAGGCGCGCGTCGATTTCCCGGTCCCAGGTGTCGTTGCGCCGCATCTCGGATTTCTCGACATAGCCAATGCCGAGGTTCCCATGCTCGACCGCATTGACCAGCAATTCGGAAAGCCCCATGGCGGCACTGGCCGGATCGGGACACAGTCCGGCCAGGGAAAGCGCGAGGTCGGCCGCTTCCTTCAGCGTGTGGAACTCGAACTCGGCGACATCGAGCAGTTCGAGCACGGAGCGCCGATTGCGAACGGCCTGATTCGCCACCTCGCGCTCGGCGACTTCCTCCAGCGCGGCGCCCACAATGGTCAGCAGGTCGTGCGGCGCGTAGGGCTTGGGCAGGTAGTACCAGGCCCCGGC
>JAIOPW010000393.1 GCA_021413665.1 Rhodocyclales bacterium
ATAAACGCGCTGCTGCGTGATCATGCTCACCAGTTCCGCCGTCAGGTCGATGTTGGAATCTTCCAGTGCCGCGGATTGAAAGACACCGAACTGACCGGATGACCCCGGCGTACCCAGGATCGCCGTACCGCTGTCGGGCGATTGCGCCCAGACGTTGTTGCCCAGCGGTTGCAGGCCCTGCGGATTGCGGAAGGTCGCCAGCACGGCCTGGCCCACCACCTGCGACTGGCCGTTGGTGTAGTTGCCCAGCACCGTGCCGTCGCTGCCGATGTTGAAGCCCGCCAGCGTTCCCGCGGCGTAGCCATCCTGCAGGATGGTATTGACCGCAAACGACGAGCCGAACTGGGTGCTGCCGGAAAAGTTCAGGTTGAAGGCCATGGCGTTCACGCCCGCGGGGTAGCCCAACTGGGCTGGCGTCATGGTCTCGGCGATCGGCCCCGAAGTAAGCTGGCCGGAGGTGTTGAAGGTCATCGCGCCCGCCAGGCCGAGATTGGTAAAGGTCGGCGCCGCGCCCGCGGGATTGGTCACCGTGGCATACACGTCCCACGCGTTGACCCCGGTCTTGACGAAATACGTCGAGTAGGTGTGCGGATTGCCCAGGCTGTCGTAGGTGGTGACCGCCGTCGACTGGTTGTAGGACGTCGGGTCGGCGTAGTTGAATGGTGCGGTGACCGGATTCGCCACCCGCGAATCGAGATTGATGTTGGCCTGCACGCCGGTGGCGCCGGTGCTGGTACCCGTCGCTTGCGGCGAACCGGTCAGGCTCTGGCTGGGGTCGAACAGGCGCAGCGCCGTGTTCGGAGCGCCCGGGGAGACAACGCCATTCACCGCCATGATGCCCTTGAGCTGCAGGCCCTGGGCATTGACGATGAAACCGTCCTTGTCCAGTTGGAACTGGCCGTTGCGGCTGAACAGCGTGCCGCCCAGACCGTCATCCACCTGGAAGAAGCCACCGCCGTTGATGGCAATGTCCAGTGGATTGTTGGTGACCGAAATATTGCCCTGGGTGAATTGCTGGACGATGGTCGACACCCTGGCGCCAAGACCGATCGGTGCCGCGCCGGCGCCGTTCAGCGATGCCGCGAAAACGTCGGCGAACTGCGTCGAACCGGCCTTGAAACCGACCGTGCCGGCATTGGCGATGTTGTTGCCGATGGTGTCCAGCGACTTGGAAGACGCATTCAGTCCGCTCAATCCTTGTTGAAAACCCATGGTGTTCTCCCGCTCAGAAAATTTGTTTGATGTCGTTCAGCATGACCAGGCCGAGGGCCCCCAGATTCAAGGTCACACCCTGGCTGCTGCGATTGATGTTCTGCACACCGGCCAACTGCAGCGTTGTCGCGGTCACCTTGTCCGCGCCTCGCGTGGCGGTCACCGATACGCTGTAGGCGCCATTCACCGCCTGCACCCCGGCATCGTTCTTTCCGTCCCAGGTGAAGTTGTGGATGCCGGCGTCGAGCTTGCCCAGGTTCACCGTATTGATCACGATTCCGTTGGCATCCTTGATGGTGATCGTCACATGGTCCGCGTTGGCGCCGAGATCGACACCTCCCACCGCTCCGGCATCGGTGAGCTGCATGCCGCCGCCGGCGACCATCACCTGATGCCCGACCAGCGCCGCCGCCTGCATGGTTTCCGAATCCACGGTCGAGGACAGCAGCTTTTGCAGCGTGGCATTGAGCTTCTCGATGCCGTCGACCGTGCTGATCTGCGCCAGTTGCGAGGTCATCTGCGCGTTGTCCATCGGATTCAGCGGATCCTGGTTCTTCAACTGCGTGGTCAGCAGCTTGAGAAAGCGGTCCTGGGCATCGGCCGTCGCGCTGGTGGCCTTCTTTTTTGTCCCATTGACCGAGTCCAGCAATGCCTGCGTTGCCGCGCTTCCGGTACTTGCCGTCGTTGCCATTCTGTTTCTCCTGAAAAGGCTTACTGCCCGATCGCCAGCGTCTTTTGCATCAGCGACTTGGCGGTGTTCATTACCTCGGCGTTGTTCTGGTAGGAACGCGAGGCGGAAATCATGTTGACCATTTCGTCGACCACATTCACGTTCGGCATGGAGACGTAGCCCTGCTCGTTGGCCGCCGGATTCCTCGGGTCGTAGGTCATGCGCAGGGGCGCGCTGCTGTCGACCACCTGGGTCACGCGCACCCCGATGCCCCCCCCTTCGACCGCCGTCGCCTTGAACACGACCTGCTTGGCGCGGTAGGGCTGGCCATCGGCGCCGACCACGCTGTCCGCGTTGGCGAGGTTGCTGGCCACCGCGTTGAGACGCGCCGACTGCGCAGTGAGCGCCGACCCGGCGATCGAGAAAATGTTGAACAGGCTCACATTCGTCTCCGCTTAGGCGCCGCTCTGCATCGCGGTCTGAAGGGTAGTCAAATCGCTGCGGATGAAGGTCAGCATGGCCTCCATATGCACGGCATTCTCGGCAAACGCGGCACGCTCGACATCCATGTTCACCGTGTTTCCATCCACGTTCGGCTGAAACTCGGTGCGGTACTTGACGTTGGCAGCGGCCACCGGGGCGGTATCGCCCTTCATATGGCGCGGCGAGGTCGTCGTGAGGCCCTGTGCGCCCGGGGCACGACCCGCCATCGCGTTCTCCAGGGCCCCCTTGAAATCCACGTCCCTGGCCTTGTAATGCGGGGTGTCCGCATTGGCGATGTTGGAAGCGAGCAGTTCCTGACGATAGGCCCGGGCATTGAGGGCTGTGCGTTTGACTTGCAGCAGGGCGTCGATTCGGTCTGTCACGGTGGCGGGCGAGGATCGCGAGTATTGGTACGGCGACTAATGCATCATCCGTGCCATACCCTGTTTTTCGCGGCGATCCGGGCCGAAAGTGGCGCAGCGCGCGGAGGCGGCGGCAAACCCGGCATGGCAGTCGGCAAAACTTGCCGCCCCCGCCCCGGTGGCGTCGTGCAAGCGTGTGCCGGCGTCAGCCCGCTACTGCCAGTTGGCGGCGATCACCGGGGCCAGGGTGTCCTGGTAGGTCGGCGACAAGACGGTCTGGCCCGCCGCCGGCGGGGCGAAGGCCGCCATGGCCTGCACCAGGTTCTCCACCCGACTATCCAGCAACAGCTTGCCATCCGCGGTTTGGAACTGCTCGACGTGGTAGCCGGACCCGAGATACCAGTTCTCCAGCGTCAGCTTGTCCGTGGTGCCGATGATGCCGGCTTCCAGGTGGTTGCCGACATGCCGCAGCCAGATCTGGTCGGCGGCGATCCCGGCGAGGAACCGCGCCGCGTCGGAATTGCCGGCGGTCGAGTCGTTCTCGCGGATCGTGTCCCGGCCATAGCCGGCGCCGAAGACGTAGGTGTCGTTGCCTGTGCCGCCGACCAGAACGTCGGTCCCCGCCTTGCCGTCCAGCGTGTCGTTGCCGGCATCTCCCGTCAGCGTATTGTTGCCCGAGGTGCCGGTGATGACGTTGTCGAGGGCGTTGCCGGTGCCGCTGATGCTTGCGGTACCGGTCAGGGTCAGGTTTTCCACTTCAGCTGCCAGTGTATGGCTGAGCGAGGCCTGGACGCGATCCACGCCATCGCCGGCCGCCTCGACAACCACGTCGCCGGCGTTGTCGACGACATACACATCGTCTCCTGCGCCGCCAATCAATGTATCGGCGCCGGCCTTGCCGTCGAGCCGATCGTTGCCGAGCCCACCCGACAGGGTGTTGATGGCGGAGTTTCCGGTCAGCAGGTTGTCCATGGCATTGCCGGTGGCATTGATCGCGGCGCCGCCGGTCAGGGTCAGGTTCTCGACGTTGTCGGCGAGTGCGTAGCTGGCCGAGGCATTGACGAGATCGACACCTTCGTCCGCCCGTTCGACGACCGCATCCGCCACGTTGTCGACCGTGTAGCTGTCGTTGCCGAGCCCGCCGAGCAGGGTATCGGCACCGGCAGCGCCGTTCAGCGTGTCGTTGCCGGCACCACCGGAGAGCACGTTGGGGGCGGCATTGCCGGTGAGCAGGTTATTCAGTTCATTGCCCGTGCCGTCGATGGCGAGAGTGCCGGTCAGTGTCAGGCGTTCGACATTGCTTGCCAACACGTAGGCGACCGAGGCATTCACCAGGTCCATGCCCTCTCCCGACAGTTCGACCACCGCGTCGGCACTATTGTCCACCGTGTAGATATCGTCGCCGAGCCCCCCGATCAAGGTATCGGCGCCCGCGGCGCCATTCAGTCTGTCATTGCCGGCGCCTCCCGCGAGCACGTTGGCCAGTGCATTGCCGGTCAGGACATTGTTGAATTCATTGCCGGTGCCGCTGGTCGCCGCGCCGCCGAGCAGGGTGAGGTTTTCCAGGTTCGCGCCGAGCGTGTAGGTGATGGTGCTTTGCACCGTGTCTGTCCCCTCCCCGGTCGCTTCCACCACCACATCGCCAAGGCTGTCGACGACATAGGTGTCGTTGCCGAGGCCGCCGACCATGATGTCGCCGCCCCAGCCGCCGTCCAGCGTGTCGTTGCCGGCACCGCCGTTCAGGCTGTCGTTGCCGCCCGAGGTCCACAGCACGTCATCACCAGTGCCGCCGTCCACGGCCACATCACCGTAACCCCAGCGGCTGCTGGTCAGGTCGACGACATCGTTGCCGTCGCCGGCGTCAATGCGCTCGATGGCACTGAAGCGCGGCTGCAGGCCGTTCGGGCTCGGGCTGTAGGCATCGTCGAGGACGATGACGTCGTTGCCGACGGTGCCGAGCAGCAGATCACTTCCGGCGCCGCCGTCCATGGCGTCGAAGCTCTTTGCCCGTCCGGTGATCGAGACGGTCTTGCCACTGCCGGCATGGCCGGGACTGCCGTCGTTGCGGCAAACAAAACCCGATACCCATACGCCATCGGCCGAGAGCTGGAAGCTGTCGTTGCCGGCACCGCCGGAAAGCCAATCGGCGCCGAGGCCGCCCGACAGGGTATCGTCGCCGGCGGCGCCGATCAGGCTGTCGTTGCCGTCGGTACCGGTCAGGGTCTGGTTGGGATTGCCGAAGGCGACGACCGCCGACGTTGCTTCGCTGGCAACCGATTCGGCGGCGCCGTGGCCGTCGGTGTAGCTGGCGGTAACTCGCACCTGCTGGCCGACTTGTGACTCGGTCAGCGTGAAGCTGCCGGTGATGGCGCCGCTGATGGCGTTCCAGGCGATCCCATCGGGGGATGACTGCCATTGGTAACCGATGCTGCCCAAACCATC
>JAIOPW010000394.1 GCA_021413665.1 Rhodocyclales bacterium
GATCAGCGATGAGCGGCTGGACATGATGCAGGAAGGGGTGGACCTGGCGATCCGCATCGGCCCGCTGGAGGAATCCTCGCTGGTGGCAAGGCGCATCTGCAACCTCGAACGGGTGATCTGCGCCTCGCCCGACTATCTGGCACGTCATGGCACGCCGCGTACGCCGGACGAACTGCAACGCCACAACTGCCTGTGGATGACCAGCCTGCCGGCGCTGCGCCGCTGGCCCTTCGATACCGACGACGGTATCCGCGTCGTCCATGTCGATGGCAACGTCGTTACCAACAACGCCGAAACCGTGCTGCAACTGGCCGTGGCCGGCGTCGGCGTCACGCGCCTGTCGGACGTCGTGGTGGCCGACGCGATCCGCCAGGGCAGCCTGGTGCCGATCCTTGCCGACTGGCACCACGTCGAGCCGGTACCCCTGTTTGCCACCTATCCCAGCGGCCGCAACCTGTCGCCCAAGGTGCGCGCGATGGTCGATTTCCTGGTCGAGGAATTCGGTGGCGCACCCTGGCGCCGACCGCGCTGAGCCGCGCCTTCGATTCCGTCGCAGAATGACGCCATGGCTACCCTGACCCTGCATCCCGGCAAGGAAAAATCCGTCCTGCGCCGCCACCCCTGGCTGTTTTCCGGGGCCGTCGCGCATCTTGAAGGCCGCGCCCGGCCCGGCGACACGGTGGATGTGGTCTCCCACCAGGGCCGACCACTGGCGCGCGCGGCCTGGAGCCCGGCCTCGCAGATCCGCGCCCGGATCTGGAGCTTCGAGCCGGAAGAAGCCATCGACCACGCCTTCTTCAAGCGTCGCGTCGGCGCCGCCGTGGCGCGCCGCGCGGCGCTGCCGGAACTCGCCGGGCAGCAGGGCCTGCGCCTGATCCACGCCGAGTCCGACGGCCTGCCCGGGGTCATCGCCGACCGCTACGGCGACACCGTGGTGGTGCAGCTGACCACCGCCGGCGCCGACAAGTGGCGTGCCGCCATCGCCGACTCTCTGCACAAGGCCACCGGCTGCGCGCGCATCTACGAGCGCTCCGACGTCGAGGTGCGCAGTCTCGAAGGCCTCGAACCGGTGACCGGCTGGCTGCTCGGAGCCGCTTCAGATGAGGATCTGGTGATCGAGGAAAACGGCGTCAGGATGGCCATCGATTTCCTCGCCGGCCACAAGACCGGCTTCTACCTTGACCAGCGCGAGAACCGTCGCCGTGCGGCCGAACTGGCGCGCGACCGGCGTGTGCTCAACTGCTTCTGCTACACCGGCGGCTTTTCCATGCAGGCGCTTGCCGGCGGTGCGCGCGAGGTGGTCTCGGTGGACAGTTCCGGCCCGGCGCTGGCGACGGCGCAGCGCAACCTGGCCCTGAATCCGCAGCTCGATGCTTCCCGTGCGATCTGGCGCGAAGCCGATGTATTTGCCGAACTGCGCAGCCTGCGCGCCGCCGGCGAGCGCTACGACCTGATCGTGCTCGACCCGCCCAAGTTCGCCCACACCGCCGCCCACGCCGAGCGCGCCGGGCGCGCCTACAAGGACATCAACCTGCATGCGCTGCAGTTGCTGGCGCCGGGCGGTCTGTTGATGACGTATTCGTGTTCCGGCGGCGTCGATGCCGAACTGTTCCGCAAGATCGTCGCCGGTGCCGCGCTCGACGCCGGTGCATCTACCAAAATGACGGCGCGCATCGTTCAGCATCTGCAAGGCGCGGCCGATCATCCGGTGGATCTGGCCTTTCCCGAAGGTGAATACCTCAAGGGGCTCCTGCTGCAAGTGGATTGACGAGCACTCCCAGAATCGCCTGGCGGCTTGGCACAATGCCCCGGTGTCGCGCCCCGGTCTAGAAAACCGCTTGTGCCGCTTCGTAGACCAGGACAATCAATGCCAGCGATGAGGCAACGAACAGCGCAAAACGCGTCAGGATGTGGTTGAAAAGCGTCTGCGTCAGGCTATGGCCGACGCGCAGCAGCACATAGGACCATGCCGACACCAACGCGATTGCGTTTCCCGGATCGGC
>JAIOPW010000293.1 GCA_021413665.1 Rhodocyclales bacterium
TCAATCTGGTCGTAGGCCTTCGCCTCGCCTCCAAACTTCGCCGACAGCACCGATGTCATCGCCGCCGTCAAGGTCGTCTTGCCATGGTCTACGTGACCAATCGTCCCCACGTTTACGTGCGGCTTCGTCCGCTCAAATTTCGCTTTCGCCATTTCTGCTTTCCTTTAAAGAACGAGTATTAGTCGATCACTTCTTGTTGATGACCGCTTCGGCGACATTCTTCGGCGCCTCGGTGTAGTGCTTGAATTCCATCGAGTAGGTGGCACGACCCTGCGACAGCGAGCGCAACTGCGTCGAGTAGCCGAACATTTCAGCCAGCGGCACTTCTGCCTTGATCAGCTTGATGCCGCCGACCTGGTCTTCCATGCCATGCACGATGCCGCGACGACCCGACAGGTCGCCCATGACGTTGCCCATGTAGTCTTCCGGCGTTTCCACTTCGACCGCCATCATCGGCTCCAGCAGAACCGGGCTGGCCTTGCGCATGGCGTCCTTGAACGCCATCGATGCCGCCATCTTGAAGGCGTTTTCGTTAGAGTCCACGTCGTGGTAGGAGCCGTCGAACAGTGTGACCTTGACGTCTACCACCGGGAAGCCCGCCAGTACGCCATTCGGGAGAGTGTCCCGGAGACCCTTTTCAACCGCCGGAATGAATTCACGCGGGACCGAACCGCCCTTGATCATGTCTACAAACTCAAAGCCCTTACCGGCCTCGTTCGGCTCCAGCTTGATCCAGACGTGACCATACTGGCCTCGACCGCCTGACTGCTTGACGAACTTGCCTTCCTGCTCGACCGACTTGCGGACCGCTTCGCGATAGGCCACCTGCGGTGCTCCCACGTTGGCTTCGACACCGAACTCGCGACGCATGCGATCGACGAGAATTTCCAAGTGCAGTTCGCCCATGCCGGAAATGATGGTCTGGCCGGATTCCTCGTCCGTGCGGACACGGAAGGACGGGTCTTCCTGCGCTAGGCGATTGAGCGCGATGCCCATCTTTTCCTGGTCGGCCTTGGTCTTCGGCTCAACGGCAACGTGAATCACGGGCTCGGGGAACACCATGCGCTCGAGCGTGATGACATGCGCGGGATCGCACAGGGTCTCGCCCGTGGTGGCTTCCTTCAGGCCAACGGCTGCGGCGATGTCACCGGCGAACACTTCCTTGATTTCCTCACGCTGGTTGGCGTGCATCTGCAAAATTCGGCCTAGGCGCTCCTTGCGGCCCTTGATCGGGTTGTATATGGTGTCGCCAGTCTTGACTGTACCGGAATAGACTCGGAAGAAGGTCAGCTGGCCGACATAGGGGTCGGTCATGATCTTGAACGCCAGGGCAGCGAACGGGTCGGTGTCATTCGGCTTGCGCTCGCCCGGCGTCTCGTTTTCGAGGATGCCATCGACCGGCGGGATATCCGTCGGCGCCGGCAGGTATTCAATGACGGCGTCCAGCATCGCCTGCACGCCTTTGTTCTTGAACGCCGAGCCGCATAGCATGGGTACGATTTCAGCGGCCAAGGTGCGGGTACGCAAACCCTTCTTGATCTCTTCC
>JAIOPW010000370.1 GCA_021413665.1 Rhodocyclales bacterium
CGGCATGCGCCACGGCGAAGACCTCGCCACCCACTACGCCTCGGCCGACCTTTTCCTGTTTCCGAGCATGACGGAGACCTACGGCAATGTCACGCTCGAAGCACTGGCCAGCGGCCTGCCGGTGGTCGCCTACCGCATGGCCGCCGCCGCCGAACTGATCCGCCACGGCGACAATGGCATGCTCGCCGCCCCCGGCGCCAGCGACCAGTTCGTGCGCGCCGCGCTCGACCTCGTCACGCGACCCGCTGCCCGCCGTCGCGCCGCCGAGGCCGCACCGCAAAGCGTGGCGGCGCTCGACTGGGAACTGATCCACGATCGCCTCGTGGCGGCGCTGCACGATGCCATCGCCGACCCCGTGAGTCGGGCGGCAGCCGACCCGAACTACCAATTCGTTCCCGACTGATGCACGTCCGCTCGATCTTCATCTCCGACGTCCATCTCGGCACCCGCGGCTGCCAGGCCGAGCGCCTGCTCGACTTCCTCAAGGACTACGAAAGCGAAAACCTGTTCCTGGTCGGCGACATCATCGACTTCTGGGCGATGAACCGGGGCATCCACTGGACCCCGGCGCAGAACACCGTGGTACAGAAGATCCTGCGTCGCGCCCGCCACGGCCAGAAGGTGATGCTGATTCCCGGCAACCACGACGAAGCGATGCGCGAGTACGACGGGGTTTCCTTCGGCGACATCCTGGTCCGCCACGAGTACATCCACGTCACCGCCGACGGCAAGCGCTATCTGGTGCTGCACGGCGACGAATTCGACCAGGTGACGCGCTACCACCGCTGGCTGGCCGTCATCGGCGACGTCGGCTACAACCTGCTGGTACGCCTCAACGCCTCGCTCTCGCGCCTGCGCCGCCTGCTGCGCCGACCCGGCTACTGGTCGCTGGCGGGTTACGCCAAGGCCCGCGTCAAGCGCGCAGTCTCTTTCATCTTCGACTTCGAGGACTCGCTGATCCACGCCGTGCGCGAGCGCGGGCTGGATGGCGTGATCTGCGGCCACATCCACAGCGCCGCCCTGCGCAGGATCGGCGACGTGACCTACGTCAATTGCGGTGACTGGGTCGATAGCTGCACCGCCATCGTCGAACACCACGACGGCCGGTTGGAGCTGATTCGCGCCTGGCAACCCGCCGTCGCCGCCGTATCGACCGAAACGCTAGCGAACGCCGTCCCGCCAGCGCCGACTCCTGCCGATTTGCCCCTCCCTGACATCGCCTGCGGCGCAGAAGCCGCGCGACTGTAATAATTCTTGCGCACTCCGGGCGCTAGACTGCGACGCATTCACTTTCCCGCATTGACCCGATGGCCCAGCAAATCGCACTAAAACTGGCGGTCGCCGAGAACCGCCACGGCGCCCTGCTCCGGAATCCCATACTGAGTGCCGCGACCGCTCGCGCGCAGCACCAACTGGTCAGCATCTATTACGACTCCGGGCGCATGGCCCTGCGCCGCGCCGGCGTGCTGTTGCGCCTGCGCAAGCACGGTGCTTCCTGGCAGCAGATGGTCAAGCGCCAGGGGGAGTCCGACGGCGGCCTGACGCGCCGGCCGGAGTGGCAGACGCCCTACCTCAACCACTTCGATTTTTCCGGCATCGAGGAGCCGAGCCTGCGTGAGCTGCTGCAACGGGACAAGATCGCCGGACGCCTCGCCGCCGTCTTCGAAACCAACTTTCGCCGCAGCCTCTGGCAACTCGATCCCGATCCGCACACCCGCATCCAGGTCAAGCTCGACCGCGGCTGGATTGCCTCGAACGGCCGCCGCGAAGCCATCTCCGAAGTCGAACTGCAACTGCTCGACGGCGGCATCGACAGTCTCTATGCCCTGGCCCTGCAACTGGCGGAACGCGAGGCCCTGCCGCCGCTACTGCTGTCAAAGGCGGAACGCGGTTACCGGCTGTTCCACAACACGCAGCCGGTTCCGGTGAAGGCCGGCGACGTGGCGATCGATGCCGGCGACATGCCGCTGGCGGCTTTCCGCCTGATCGCACTCGACTGCCTGTCGCACCTGCAACTCAACCACGATGGCGCCGTAACCCGCGACGACCCGGAATACGTGCACCAGATGCGGGTTGCCACGCGCCGCCTGCGCGCTGCCCTGCGCATGTTCCGCCCGGTGCTGCCGGAAGGCTTTGCCGAGCAACTGGTACCGCCGATGCGTGAATTGATGCGGCCCCTCGGCCAGGTCCGCGACCTCGACGTGCTGATGGCGGAAATCGTGGCGCCGGTGGCCGCTGCACTACCCGACGAGCCGCGCCTGACCGACCTCGCCAGCGCCATCACCAATCGCCTGTATGCCGCCCGCAGCGACGCCAGGCGCACGATGCAGCAGCCCTCCTACTGCCGCCTGCTGCTGACTGCCGGCAGGTTGCTGCAGGGCTCGCCTTTCGTCGGG
>JAIOPW010000371.1 GCA_021413665.1 Rhodocyclales bacterium
GCTCGCTGACCCTCAAGCGCGAACTGTTCGAGCTGGCGTTGGTGGATTAAGAGTCGGCGTCCGCAATACGCCGAACAATGGATCGGCCGCCCTGCCTGGAGCACGGCGGCCGTTTTATTTGGAGCACCGCATGAACCTTGCTGCACGCATGGCACAAATCGAGCCCTTCCATGTAATGGAATTGATGGCGCGGGCCAAGGCACTTGAGGCCGAGGGCCGCTCGATCATTCATCTGGAAGTCGGAGAGCCCGATTTCGCCACCGCCGACCCCATATTGGAGGCAGCCCAGCGCTTTCTCTCCGGCGGGCACGTGCATTACACCGCCGCGCTTGGCCTGCGCGCGTTGCGCGAAGCGATCAGCGGTTTCTATCGTACGCGCTACGGCCTCGACATCTCCCCGGATCGAATCGTGATCACAGCCGGCGCATCCGGCGCCCTGTTGCTGGCCCTTGGCGTACTGGTAAATCCCGCCGACGAATGGCTGATGCCCGACCCAGGCTATCCCTGCAACCGGCATTTTGTTCGCCTGCTCGAAGGCCGACCGGTGTCGCTTCCCGTGGGAGCGGCATCGAATTACCAACCGACGACAGAACAGCTCGCCGCGTCATGGACCGGCAGAAGCAAAGGATTGATGCTGGCCTCCCCGGCCAACCCGACGGGAACCCTGCTCGACATAGGCGCCATGGCTGAACTGGCCGCGTTCGTCGCGGCACGCGACGGCAGCCTGCTGGTAGACGAAATCTACCACGGGCTGACCTATGGAGTGGAAGCGGTATCCGCGCTGGCGGTCAGCGATGAGCTATTCGTCATCAACAGCTTCTCCAAGTACTTTGGCATGACCGGTTGGCGCCTGGGATGGCTGGTGGCGCCCCAACGCTATGTGCGAGAGATCGAGAAACTTGCGCAGAATCTCTACATCGCACCGTCGACTGTCGCCCAGCATGCCGCACTGGCCGCCTTCCAACCGGAAACCATGGCGATACTTGAAGCCCGTCGCAGCGAGTTTCGCTTGCGCCGGGATATGCTTCTACCGAGCCTGCGCAAGCTTGGTTTCAAGATCGCAGCCGAGCCGCAAGGCGCCTTTTATGTGTATGCCGACAGCAGCGGACTGGCCGCCGACAGTTTCAGCCTGGCCGGGGAACTGTTGGCCAACGCCGGCATCGCGGCCACGCCAGGCCTCGACTTCGGCAGCCATGCACCGCAGCATCACATGCGCTTCGCCTACACGATCGGCCGCGACCGGATTGAGGAAGGCATGGTCCGAATGGCCGCGTTTCTGGATTCCAGGTAGCGGCATCCCGGGATACCGCCCTGGCCCAAAGGAACTCGGGACTTTGCCCGCCGGGAATTCCGCTCTCCCGCCGCGAAGCGGAATCACGAGGAGGTCAAGCCTGCGGGCCGACGAAAAAAGAAAGCGCGTGCTGAATTAACAGCACGCGCTTGCTATCCACTGGGCGCCGCGCTCAGCCCCGAAGGACTAGGCGCAGGCCGATGCTACCGTCAGGGACGGGAACCGGTGGGGAACGGCCACGCCGCCGCTGGATTCAGCGACGACTTGATGCCGGGAGCAGCAGCGGTTGAAGGAGCGGCTGCGGCTGCGGGCTTGGCGGCCGGCTTTGCAGCGGCCTTCTTCGGTGCGGCCTTCTTCGCAGCGGGCTTGGCGGCCGGCTTTGCAGCGGGCTTCTTCGCAGCTGGCTTCTTGGCAGCGGGCTTCTTCGCAGCGGGCTTCTTGGCAGCAGGCTTCTTCGCAGCAGGCTTTTTCGCAGCAGGCTTCTTCGCTGCGGGTTTTTTCGCAGCAGCCTTCTTCGGTGCAGCCTTCTTCGCAGCCGGCTTCTTGGCAGCAACCTTCTTCGCGGCCGGCTTCTTGGCAGCAACCTTCTTCGGCGCAGCCTTCTTGGCAGCAGGCTTCTTTGCAGCCGGCTTCTTGGCGACAGCCTTCTTCGCAGCGGGTTTGGCAGCGACCTTCTTCGGCGCAGCCTTCTTCGCAGCGGGCTTGGCAGCCGCCTTCTTTACAGCCGGCTTCTTGACAGCTGGCTTCTTCGGGGCCGCAGACTTCTTAGCGGCGGGCTTAGCCGCAGCCTTCTTTGCGGCCGGCTTCTTGGCTTTCTTAGCAATCGCCATGTTGAACCTCCTTAACAAATTAACAGGAAAGAACCACCACTACTTCTACTGAAACCCGTCTGGGTTAGCACGGATTATCCAACGCCCCGATGCAATCGAAAGCGACGAATTCCTCACGTTTATCCGCCTATCACTTCGTTTTGAAACCGCGAATGACAAACGCACAAACAATCAAACTGCATATTTTTGAAATCACGATAGCGCGCGATGCCCGCCTGGTGCGGGTTGGACCGGACACGCCGATGGCGTGCAAACGCAAACCCGTCCGACACATCGGTGCGGCGGGCCGTCGTCGGAACTTGCGAAGTGAATGAGGTGCGGTGAAATGAATGCGGGCGCAGATTCGTGGCCATAGCGATAGAAGACAGTTGGGCAACCCCGTTGCGGTCGGTGAAAAAATCGCCCAAAACTTCCAGCATTCAGATCTCCCGTCTTTGTCGCCATGAAGCCGGTGATGATCGGGACGCTGCAATTCGTATCGTCCCTTCTCTACAACGACCTACTATATCTAGTAGGTCAACAACGATCTGGCACTAATTGTAGTGGTTGATTTTTTTGACTGCAAGCGATTTCTGATGTAGACGCAAAAAAAAACGTTGCGCCTTTGCGACAGTCATCGGCTTTTGTCATCGACCCGATGCCAGTCGAAGCGCGGACCCGGATCGGTCTTGCGTCCCGGCGCGATATCGCTGTGCCCCGCCATCGCTTCGATCGGGTAGCGGCGCCGAAGCTCGGCCAGCAGTCGATTGAGGGTCAGGTACTGCGCGTCCTCGAACGCGAGCTGGTCACAGCCTTCAAGCTCGATGCCGATTGAGAAATCGTTGCAACCCGTGCGCCCCAACCAATCCGAAACACCGGCATGCCAGGCGCGCCGCGAGCAAGAAACAAACTGGATCAGATCGCCGTCGCGGCGGACGAGAAAGTGTGACGAAACCCGCAAAGCCTGGATCTCGGAATAATAGGGATGCGCCGCCGGGTCGAGGCCATTGGTAAACAGATCGACGATTCCGGGCCCGCCGAACTCGCCGGGAGGCAGGCTGATGGCGTGTATCACCACTAGTCGCACCACCTCGCCCGCCGGTCGCTCGTCGCAGTTCGGCGAAGGTATCCGCCTTACTCCGGGCAGCCAGCCGGCGTCATCACCCACGTCGGTCAGGGGCGTCAATCGTTCATTCCCAGTCTCGCCATGCGATAGCGCAGGGAACGGAAGGTAACACCGAGGAGTCTCGCCGCGGCGGTGCGATTGTTGTTCGATTGCCTGAGCGCATCGAGGATGGCCTGGCGTTCCACCTGGTCCAGATGGTCCTGCAGGGAGCCGGCCGCGGAGGCGGCGATGCCGGGCAACTGGGAGGGCGCCAGGTTCAGGTCGTCGACATCGATGTGATCGCCCGCCATCAATGCCAGCGCCCGCTCCAGCACATTCTCGAGTTCCCGCACGTTGCCCGGAAAAGGGTAACTCTGCAACGCTTTGAACGCACGATCGGTCAGCAACGGAGGCAACAGATCGGCTGCCCGCGCCAAACGCTCCAGGATGTACCGCGCCAACATCGGAATATCGTCGCGGCACTCGCGCAAGGCGGGCATCCGCAACTCGATGACATTCAGGCGATAGAACAGGTCCTGGCGAAACCTGCCTTGCTCGACAAGTGCCTTGAGATCCTGGTGTGTGGCGCAGATGACGCGCACATCGACGGCTTCCTCGGCGGTGGCCCCCACCTTGCGCACACGCTTTTCCTGGATCGCCCGCAGCAACTTGACCTGCATCGTCAGCGGCAGCTCCGCCACCTCGTCCAGAAACAGGGTGCCGCCGTCGGCCACATGAAAGAAACCGTCGCGATCATCGGCAGCGCCCGTAAAGGCTCCCTTTCGATAGCCGAAAAACTCGCTCTCCATCAGGCTTTCCGGGATAGCGCCACAATTTACCGGGACGAAGGCGTGATCGCGACGTGCGCCCAGGGTATGGATCAGCCGCGCGGCAAGTTCCTTGCCGCTACCAGACTCCCCGGTAACATGCACCGGCGCCTGGCTGCGCGCGACGCGGTCGATCAGCCTGCGCACCTGTTCGATCGCCGCCGACTCGCCGAGCAGGCCACCCATATCGACCATGCCCTCCGTTCCACCGGTCGAATCGGAGCCGGGCAGTTCCAGCGCCGACTTCACCATGCCGCGCAACTGATCGAGCGACACTGGTTTGGCGATGTAGTCGAAGGCGCCGGCCTTCAACGCCGACACAGCATTCTCTGCGCTGCCATGCGCGGTAATCACGGCCACCGGCAGATCGGCCACCGTGTCGGCAATATGACGCACCAATTCCAGTCCCTCGCCATCGGGCAATCGCATGTCGGTCAGGCACAACTGATAGCTATTGCCGGCAAGCAGCCGTCGCGCCTCGGCCAGCGATCCGGCACAATCCGCCTGCAGGCCCATACGGGCAAGAGTCAGATCAAGCAACTCGCGAATGTCCGCTTCGTCGTCGACCACCAGTACGCGCTTGGCCTCGCCACGACTACGACTACGACGTTCGTTCTTCAGCGACATACGAGCCCCTCGGCGGTGATGCGAAAATGGGCTCCCGCCCCTTCGTCCAGAAGTTCGAGCCGTGCGCCGCTCGCCTCGCACAACTCGCGCGCAATATAGAGGCCCAGTCCGGTGCCCGCCCCATGGGTGGTGAAGAATGGCTCGAACACCTGGTTGCGCTGTGCCTCATCCACCCCGGGGCCATCATCCACAACATGCAGTTCAACACGGTTAGGCGTGGTGGCGGGCATCGCCTCCAGCCGGACGGCGCCGTCAGCGGAGCTGGCATGGCGCAACGCGTTCCCCATCAGATTCCATAGTATGCGGTAAAGATGGCCGCGATCAAACCGCAGCTCGACATCGAGCACCCCAACCCGGACGCGTCTGCCGGCGGTCTCGTCGTGCAAGGCCAGTTCTTCCATGAACCCGGACAGAAAAACCTGCCAACGCAGTGTTTCCGGCTGGGCGCGGTCGCGGCGGCCAAGTTCCAGCACCTCTGTTACCAGCCGATTGAGCCGACGCGTATTGTCGTGAATGATGCGGGCCAGACGCTGGCGCAGCGGATCGACGTCTTCCTCGGCAAGCAATTCGGCCGCATGGCTGATGGCCGCCAGCGGATTGCGGATCTCATGTGCCATGTTGGCCGTGAGCCGCCCCAGTGCCGCGAGCTTCAACTGCTGCGCCTGGGATTGCACCCGCTCCATGTCTTCGAGATAGATCAGGGCATTCCCTCCGGACTCGGCGGAAGGCAGGTAACGCACCCGCAGCAGGCGTCCGCTTTCCTGGCGCAGCACCTCGACCATTTCGACTGGCTGCGCGCTCCATACCCGATAGCGCTCGGCCAGTTCGCGGGAAAGCGTCGCCAGTTCCGCACCACTCGTCGTCGCCACCGCCAGCAGCACGTCGGCGCGTGGGTTGAGCAGGCGGACCCGGCCGTCCGCGTCGACGACCAGCACGCCATCCTCCATGTCCCGGATGATCCGCTCGCTGATCCGCAACTGGTCATCGAGTTCCCGGCCCCGCTCGCGTGCCAGGGTCTCGTTGGCGACCACCCGTTGCGCCAGGAGACGGGCAATGATGGCCGTGGCAAAGAAGGCAATGCTGATGATTCCGGTGCGGACAAAATCCGCTGGGTCGGCGTCCCGGGTCAGTGCGCGCCAGCTTTCCTCCAGCAACATCGCGACCGAGGCCAGCGCTGCATAGAACAGGGTCATCCGACCCTGCCCGACCAGGGCGGCGCCGGCCACCACCACCAGCAGCAGGATTGCGATGCCGCTCTTCTGCCCGCCACTGGCGAACATCATCAGGGTCAGGGCTGTAATGTCGAGCGCCACCTGCACCGAAAGTTGCAGGCTGAAGCGGCGAGGCCGGCGCAGCAATACCGCAAGAAACGCAATTGATAGCAGGACATAAACCGCCGCGACACGATCGAAGAGCATCGGATCCTGTGTGCCGAGGCTTACGGTATCGCCGAAAACCAGCGCAGCGACCATGAACAGCAACGCGATCAACAGGCGGTACATCGAAAAAAAGCGCAGCGAGCGCCAAAACGATTCGATGGCGTCCGAATCCCCAGCCGCCACCGGCTGCGAGCTCATGAGCGGACTCCCAGGCGCCGATGCTCGTCGCAACAGTAGTCGCGCCCGTTTTCGGTCACCGACTCCGCACCGGGGAAATGGACCCCGCAATGCGCGCACTGCGCCATGGCCTCTGGCCCGCGCGCGGCGGGCGGCGGCTTGCTGCGCCGATTCGATGCTCGCACCAGCCAGAAAACCACGGCGAGGACGGCGACAAAGAGGAGGAACTTGGCCACGGCGTCAGCACTCCGCGGCGAATTGGTCGGGGCGAGAGGATTCGAACCTCCGACTCCTGCGTCCCGAACGCAGTACTCTACCAGGCTGAGCTACGCCCCGATGGCAAGTTGGTGGCAAGGAAGGACACTGCGGGAGCGGGCAGAAAACTTCCGCCCGGGTACTCGTCCTTGCAAACATCGCGGTGATCAGAAGCTCCGTTGCACCGCAAAGTCCGCCAATTGTAGCAGCGTTTCTTTGAACTTTGAATCCGGCAATGGCGCTAGCGCCTCTTTCGCCATCCCGGCCTCGGCGATGCCATGCCTTCGCGCCGCGTCGAGCGCGCCACTGGAGCGAACCGCGACCAGCACATCGGCAAAACTGTCGCCGCTGGCGTTTTCGATTGCGCTGCGCACCAGCGCCGCCTGCTGCGGGCTGCCGTTCTGGATGACGTGAATCAGCGGCAGCGTCGGCTTTCCTTCCGCCAGATCGTCGCCGAGGTGCTTGCCGGTCTCGGCCTCCTTCCCGGAATAGTCGAGTACATCGTCAATCAACTGGAACGCCGTGCCGATGTGCGTGCCATAGGACGCCATCGCGGCCTCGATACCCGGGCCGGCTTCGCCGAGGATGGCGCCCAGTTGCCCGGCGGCCTCGAACAGTTTGGCCGTCTTGTAACGGATCACCTGGAGATAGGCATCCACCTGGATGTCGGCATTGCGGCAGTTCATAAGTTGCAGCACTTCCCCCTCGGCGATGACATTGGTCGCATCGGCCAGCACCTCCATCACCCGCATGCTGCCGACGCCGACCATTATCTGGAACGCGCGCGAATACAGAAAATCACCGACCAGAACACTGGCGGGATTGCCGAAAACCGCGTTGGCGGTGTCGCGACCCCGACGCAGTGACGACTCGTCGACCACGTCATCATGCAGCAGTGTGGCGGTATGGATGAATTCCACCACGGCAGCGAGTTCGTGATGGCGGGTACCGGAATAGCCGCAGGCG
>JAIOPW010000372.1 GCA_021413665.1 Rhodocyclales bacterium
GTCCAACGGCAAGTACTACGGCGGCGATGTCGCCGCGCCGGTGTTTGCGCAGGTCATGGGCGGCAGCCTGCGCAGCCTTGGCGTGGCGCCGGACGCGCCAGCGAAGCCGGTCCTGGTGACGAGCGCCGAGCCGGTGCGGGAAGAGATGTGAGTACGGCCATGGACATACTCGATCAACTAAAGCGGAAAGGCGTTGCGCCAACGCGCCTGGTTGCCGACTCGCGCCGCGTGCGGCCGGGCGATGTCTTTGTCGCCTTCCCGGGCGCGCAGGCCGATGGCCGCGATTTCATTGCACAGGCGGTGGCGAACGGTGCGGTTGCGGTGATTGCGGAAGCAGGCGGGAAAGTCGGCGCCGGCGCGCTCTGCGTACCTGGGATTCCGCTTCGCGGGCAGGCAACGCCGATCATCGAGGTGACCGGGCTTGCCAGCCTGTCGGGCGAGATCGCGCACCTGACGTACGGCCGCCCCTCGGAAAAGCTCTGGCTCGCCGGTGTCACCGGCACCAATGGCAAGACCTCCGTATCACAATGGATAGCGCAGGCAATGAACACCTTGCAACACCGGTGTGCCGTGATCGGAACGCTGGGCAACGGCTTCCTTGATGCGCTGGACGAATCACCCAACACCACGCCCGATGCCATCACCCTGCATGCGGCATTGGCCGGCTTCGTCGCGCGCGGCGCGCAGGCCTGTGCGATGGAAGTCTCGTCGATCGGCCTCGACCAGGGCCGCGCCAACGGCGCCGCCTTCGATGTCGCGGTATTCACCAACCTGACGCGCGACCACCTCGAATACCACGGAACGATGGAAGCCTACGGGGCAGCCAAGGAGAAGTTGTTCGCCGCACCCGGCTTGAAGGCCGCCGTGCTCAACCTTGACGATCCGATGGGCGCTGAGCTGGCGGCAAGGCTCAAGGGCCGCACGCATACCATAGGCTACTCGCTCACTTCGGCGGGGCCGGGTCTGGTCGATGAGCGCGTGGTTGCGGACGACCTGCGCCTGGATGCGGGCGGTGTCGAGTTCCGGCTGCGTGGCGTGACATTCGCCGCACCCGTGGTGGGGCGTTTCAATGCCTCGAACCTGTTGGCGGTAATCGGTGCGCTGCTGGCGCGCGATGAGCGACTGGAGGACATCGCCGCGGCCTTGCGCGGCATCCGGCCGCCACCGGGGCGCATGCAGCCATTGGGCGGCGCGAGCGAACCGCTGGTCGTGGTCGATTACGCGCACACGCCAGACGCGCTGGAAAAGGCACTGGGCGTGCTGCGCGAAACTGCCGCTGCGCGCGGCGGGCAACTGGTCTGTGTCTTCGGCTGCGGCGGTGATCGCGATCCTGGCAAGCGGCCGCAGATGGGGGCGGTGGCGGCGCGGCTGGCCGACCGCGTAGTGGTCACCAGCGACAATCCGCGCGGCGAAGATCCGCTGACGATCATCGCCGGAATCGTCGCCGGGATGCCGCCGCCGCGGCGTATCGAGGCCGACCGCGCACAGGCGATCGCCGCCGCCGTGTCCGAGGCCGCCACGTGCGATGTGATCCTGCTCGCCGGCAAGGGGCACGAGCCCTACCAGGAAATCGCCGGTGTGCGCCATCCCTTCTCCGACCTCGATGCGGCAAAGTCGGCGCTTGCCGGCCGGCGAAGCCGAAACCCCGGCAGGCAGAGCCCGGGACGGCAACCATGATGATGGGACTGCACGAAGCCGCGGCGTCGATCGGCGTTTTCCCGCAAGGCGAGGATGCCGGGTTTCTTGCGGTCGGTACCGATTCGCGCGCGATAACGCCGGGAATGCTGTTTGTCGCCCTCAAGGGCGAGCGTTTCGATGGCCACGACTACGTGCGCGAAGTACTCGCCGCCGGTGCCGCCGGCGCGATGGTCGAACAGGCGTGGGCCAGGGCCAACCCCGGCCTGCCGCTGATTCCGGTGGTCGACACGCGCGCCGCGCTGGGCCAACTGGCGGCACACTGGCGCGCCCGTTTCACCATCCCCCTGCTTGGCATCACCGGCAGCAACGGCAAGACCACCGTCAAGGAAATGTGCGCAGCGATATTGCGGGCCCATTTCGGCGACGCCGACAGCGTGCTGGCGACCGCCGGCAACCTCAACAACGACATCGGCCTGCCGCTGACCCTGCTCAAGCTCGGGTCGATGCATCGCGCGGCGGTGATCGAGATGGGGATGAACCATCCCGGCGAGATCGACTACCTGACGCGCCTCGCCCGGCCTTCCGTGGCGCTGGTGAACAACGCCCAGCGCGCGCATCTCGCCGGCCTCGGCTTGGTGCAGGATGTCGCGCTGGCCAAGGGCGAGATATTTGCCGGGCTGGCGGCCGACGGTGTCGCCGTGTTCAACGCCGACGATGCGCAGGTCGATGTCTGGCGCGAGTTGTCGCGCGGGCGGCGACAGGTGAGCTTTGCGCTGGACCAGCCGGCCGAGGTGCGCGGCCGCTTCGCCGGCCACGGCCTCGGCGGCGAATTGCAGCTCGCCACGCCCCGGGGCGCGCTTGCCGTGACGCTCGCGGTGCCCGGTAGCCACAACGCCCGCAATGCCTGTGCCGCGGCGGCGATGACACTGGCGGCGGGTGCATCGCTGGCTGCCGTGAAACAGGGTCTGGAGGCTTTCGCCGGGGTCAAGGGCCGCCTGCAGCGGCGCACCGGGTGTAATGGGGCGCTGGTGGTGGACGATAGCTACAACGCCAATCCCGATTCCATGCGCGCGGCGATCGACGTGCTGGCCGCCGTACCCGGCCGGCGCATTTTTGTCATGGGTGACATGGGCGAGGCCGGCGCCGCCGCCGGCCAGTTT
>JAIOPW010000373.1 GCA_021413665.1 Rhodocyclales bacterium
CCTGGAACAGGTCGGTGTTGAAGACGCTGCTCTTGTCGGTGAGTTTCACACGCTGGTAGCGCTGGCGCAGTTCGTGGATCATTGCAACGCCTTCCTGAAGGCCGGCCTCGGTGCGGTAAATGCCGACGTTTTTTTCCATGGTGTCCATCATTTCCTTGCGCAGGCCGGACATCGACTCGGTGCCGTCGCTGCGCGCGAAGAGTTCCCCGATGCGTTTTGCCGTGGCGTCAGCGCCGACTTTCAGCGCTGCGGCATTCGGCTCGGGCAGACCCTGCACGTGTTCGATGGCCGAGAGTGCGGCGCGGCGGCCGAAGACCAGCAGTTCGACCAGCGAATTCGAGCCCAGCCGGTTGGCGCCGTTGAGGCTGACGCAGGCGCATTCCCCCGCGGCAAACAGGCCGGGCAGGGGCGTGGCCGCCGCCGTATTGGTGGAGATGCCGCCCATCATGTAATGCACCACCGGGCGAATCGGCACCGCCTCCCTGACGATGTCGACGCCGAGGTAGGCCTCGGCCAGTTCGCGCACCAGCGGCAGGCGTTCGTTGATTTTCTTTTCGCCGAGGTGGCGCATGTCGAGCAGCACGCATTCGCCCCACTGCGTGGTCACCGTATTGCCCTTTTGCAGTTCGTGCCAGTAGGCCTGGCTGACGCGATCGCGCGGACCGAGTTCCATGGTTTTCAACTGCGGCTGGCCGACGGGGGTTTCCGGGCCCATGCCGTAGTCAGCCAGGTAGCGACGTCCGTGTTTGTTCACCAGGATGCCGCCTTCGCCGCGGCAGGCTTCGGTCAGCAGGCTGCCGGTGTTGGGCAGGCCGGTCGGGTGGTACTGGACGAACTCCATGTCCTTCAGCGGCGCTCCGGCGCGGTAGGCCATGGCCATGCCGTCGCCGGTCTTGATCGCGCCGTTGGTGGAGAAGGGGAACATGCGCCCGGCGCCGCCGCCGGCAATGATCACCGCCTTGGCGTGGATCTGGCGCAAATCGCCGCTGCGCATTTCCATGGCGGTGACACCCTGGCAACGGCCGTCATCGACCAGCAGGTCGAGCGCGTAGTACTCGTCGTAGCGGGTGATCGTGGGAAATTGCAGCGAAGTCTGGAACAGGGTGTGCAGGATATGGAAGCCGGACTTGTCGGCGGCGAACCAGGTGCGCTTCTTCTTCATGCCGCCAAAAGGCCGCACCGCCACCGAGCCATCGGCCTCGCGGTTCCAGGGGCAGCCCCAGTGTTCGAGTTGCAGCAGTTCCTTGGGCGCTTCGTGGATGAAGTATTCGACGCAATCCTGGTCCGAAAGCCAGTCACCACCGCCCACCGTGTCGTCGAAGTGCATGTCGAAACTGTCGTCGGGCTTGATTACACCGGCTGCGCCGCCCTCGGCGGCACAGGTATGGCTACGCATCGGATAGACCTTGGAGATCAATGCAATGCGCAGGGTTGGATCGGCTTCCGCCAGGGCAATGGCGGCGCGCAGCCCAGCCCCTCCCGCACCTATGATGGCTACATCGGTCGATATCGTGTCCATTGCGTCCGCCCGTGGGGTATTCGTTGGTCTTGGGGCGCCAGTATCGGCGCTTTGGGAGGCTTTCAGTTGACTTGGGTCAAAAAAGCCGTTGTCGCTCCGAAGGCAAGGTGACTTATGTCACTCAGCGTCGGGGGCGGTCTGGCATAAGACCGGCGCAGCCGCTATAATCGCGGGCTTCGTCAACTCGCTTCTGAGCCAACATGCGCACCAAACTTGTTGCTGGAAACTGGAAAATGCATGGCAGCCTGGCCGCCAACCTTGGGCTGCTGCAGGCCGTGCGCGATGGCGCCAAGGGCCGTGCCGAGGTCGCCATCTGCGTGCCTTACCCCTACCTCGCGCAGGCGCGTGCGGTGCTTGACGGCAGCAGCGTCGCCTGGGGCGCGCAGGACGTCTCCGAACATGCGCAGGGCGCCTGGACCGGAGAGGTGAGCGGAGCGATGCTGGCTGACTTCGGTTGCCGGTACGCGCTGGTCGGGCATTCCGAACGTCGTTCGTTCTTTGGCGACACCGACACGGTGGTTGCCGCCAAGTTTGCGGCAGCGCTCAAGGCTGGTTTGACCCCGGTCCTGTGCGTGGGCGAGTCGCTTGCGGAGCGCGAAGCCGGCATTACCGGCGAGGTGGTCACGCGCCAGATCGACGCCGTGCTCGCCATTGCCGGAGTTGCCGCCTTTTCCCGCGCAATAGTGGCTTACGAGCCGGTCTGGGCGATCGGAACCGGGCGTACCGCTTCTCCGGCGCAGGCGCAAGAAGTACATGCGCTGATTCGCGGCCGTTTTGCGGCAGACAGCGCCGATGTTGCCGCCGGCCTGCGCATTCTGTATGGCGGCAGTGTCAAGGCCAACAACGCAGCCGAGCTTTTTGGCCAGTCGGATATCGATGGCGGACTCATCGGTGGTGCTTCGCTGGTGGCGGCGGACTTTCTCGCCATCTGCGCCGCTGCCTGAACATACTCAAGGGGTTTACATGGAACTGTTACACACCCTGTTGCTGACCGTGCATATCATCGCGGGCATCAGCGTCATCGGACTCGTGTTGTTGCAACATGGCAAAGGCGCGGACATGGGGGCCGCGTTCGGTAGTGGTGCATCGGGCAGCCTGTTCGGCGCCACGGGCTCGGCCAACTTTCTTTCCCGTGCCACGGCGGCCCTGGCGGCGGTTTTTTTCCTGACCAGCCTCGGGCTTTCGTATATCGCCACTTCGCGGCCGAAGGTATCGGGCAGCGTGATGGATTCGACGCCGGCACAGACAGCGCCCGCCGCTCCGGTGGAGGCGCCGTCGGCACCTGAC
This sequence comes from Rhodocyclales bacterium, assembly GCA_021413665.1. Lineage (GTDB taxonomy): Bacteria > Pseudomonadota > Gammaproteobacteria > Burkholderiales > Rhodocyclaceae > Sulfuritalea. The sequence goes on from JAIOPW010000373.1 coordinate 2,807, forward strand.
TCAAAGGCGAAGGACATTCCGAAATAGTCGCGGGAGAATTTCGACAGATAGAAATTTTTGTTGCGGCGCACGAGAGGATCAATGGCTTGCGATATAATTTGCGCCTCTCGCGTTTAGCACAAAGCCGTCGTGGTGAAATTGGTAGACACGCTATCTTGAGGGGGTAGTGGCGCAAGCTGTGTGAGTTCGAGTCTCACCGACGGCACCAGAGTTCTTGGCAGCATAAGAGTATCAAAGCGGAACAGCGGTATGGCAATAGAGCGCCGGTTGTCTTGATGGAATTTGCGGGCCGGCCGACAATAACGTGCAAAGTGGTTCGCCACAAAATGCTGGATAATTATTTTCCGATCCTCGTCTTCGTATTGGTGGGCCTAGCCTTCGGGTGCGTGCCCATTCTTCTCGGATGGTTGATTGCGCCGAATCGGCCCGACAGCGAAAAGCTGTCCGCCTTCGAATGCGGCTTTGCTCCCTTCGAAGATGCGCGCATGAAGTTCGATGTGCGCTACTACCTGATCGCCATCCTCTTCATCCTGTTCGACCTTGAAATCGCCTTCCTCTTCCCCTGGGCATCCATCTTCAAGGAAATCGTCAATACCGATGCGGTGAAGCTGTTTGGTTTCATCGAAATGTTCGTCTTTATCGGTATCCTCGTCGTCGGCTACGTTTACGCGTGGGCCAAGGGCGCACTGGATTGGGAATGAACGGGACCAAGGACATCGGCGCATGAGCATCGAAGGCGTTCTGCAGGAAGGCTTCGTCACCACGTCGCTGGACAAGATCATCAACTGGACGCGCACCGGCTCGATGTGGCCGATGACTTTCGGCCTTGCCTGTTGCGCCATCGAGATG
>JAIOPW010000374.1 GCA_021413665.1 Rhodocyclales bacterium
GCCGTCAAGGCGGCCGGCATCGGGCTCGGGTCAAGCCTTGAGCTTTGCGGTCAGATGCGGCGCGATCAGTTGCAGCAATTGCGAAAATATCTTGGGATTGCCGCCGACGATGTTGCCGGTCTTCATGTGGTTCGATTCGCCGGACAGATCGCCGACCAGGCCGCCGGCTTCGGTGATCAGCAGGGTGCCGGCCGCCATGTCCCAGGGCGAAAGGCCGAGTTCCCAGAAGCCGTCCATGCGGCCGCAGGCGACCCAGGCCAGGTCCAGCGCGGCCGCGCCCGGGCGGCGCATGCCGGCGGTTTTTTGCGCCATGTCACGGAAGATCGCGAGGTAGGCGTCGACGTGGTCGAACATGCGATAGGGAAAGCCGGTGCCGATCAACGCTTCGTCGAGCTTGACGCGCTTGGCGACGCGGATGCGCTTTTCATTGACGAAGGCGCCGCCGCCCTTGCTGGCGGTGAAGATTTCGTTGCGGTTGGTGTCGTAGACCACGGCCTGGGTCATCACGCCCTTGTGCGCCAGGCCGATCGATACGGCATATTGCGGCATGCCGTGGATGAAGTTGGTGGTGCCGTCGAGCGGATCGATGATCCACTGGTATTCGCTGTCGGCGCTGGTGCCGGCCAGCCCCGACTCCTCTGCTAAAATTCCATGGGACGGATAGGCCTCGCGCAAGACTTCGAGGATCGCGGCTTCTGCGGCGCGGTCAACCTCCGTGACGTAATCGCTCTGCTGCTTCACATCGACCCGAAGCTTGTCGACGTCCATGCTGGCGCGGTTGATGATCTGGCCGGCCCGGCGGGCAGCTTTTATGGCTATGTTCAGCGTGGGATGCATGGGTTTTGCGGCGGGGCAAGCCAGGAAGGGCGCATTCAGCGCGAAGTTTGCAATTCTATCGCGGGATACCATCCCGGCCCAAGAGGGGCCGGGACAAAATATGAACACCAAGCCATTGCCTGATCCCGCCATTCTCGATCGCGTCCGTGTCGTGCTCTCGCATCCGAGCCATCCGGGCAATATCGGTGCGGCGGCGCGGGCGATGAAGACCATGGGCTTGTCGCGCCTGATCCTGGTGAATCCCAAGGTCTTTCCCGATGCCCAGGCCGATGCGATGGCGGCCGGCGCCACCGACGTCCTGGTGCAGGCCGAAGTGGTTTCCTCGCTGGCGGAAGCCTTGAGCGGCACGGTGCTGGCGATGGCGATGACGGCGCGGCGCCGCGAACTGGCGGTGCCGGCGTTGTGGGCGCGCGATGGCGCGGCGGAACTGGCGGCGATGGCGGCGACAGGCGATGTCGCGCTGGTCTTCGGCAACGAGACCTCCGGGCTGTCGAACGAGGAACTGGTCATGTGCCGTCGCTGGGCGATGATCCCGGTCAGCGCGGATTTCAGTTCGCTCAACCTCGCGGCGGCGGTGCAGGTGATGTGCTACGAACTGCGGTTGGCCGCCTTTGATCCCGGATCGCCGCCCGCGATCTCGGGTGCGGGAGAACTCGCCAGCCACGACGAGGTCGAGGGCTTGATCGCGCATATCGAGCGCGCGGCACTATCCAGCGAGTTTCTCGATCCGGCCAGTCCGAAACGCCTGATTCCCCGTTTGCGCCGCATGTTTTCCCGTGCCGCGCCGGAAAAGAAGGAAGTCGACATCCTGCGTGGCTTGTTCGCGGCACTGGAAAAAGCGGCGGCCGCCCCGAAGTGCAAATAAATGTTGACCCCGGCGCTCGGGATTTCTACCATTTCATAAAATACTAATAGAAGATAGATCGGCTCATGTTCTCCCGTCTGCGTGAAGATATCTCCTGCGTTTTTGAACGCGACCCCGCCGCCCGTTCCACGTGGGAGGTGCTGACCTGCTATCCGGGATTCCACGCGCTGACCATGCATCGTCTGTCGCACTGGCTATGGAATGCCCGCATGCGCTGGCTGGCGCGCTTCCTGTCGCATTTCGCGCGCTGGTTTACGGGTATCGAGATCCACCCCGGGGCGACCATCGGCAGCCGGGTATTCATTGACCACGGCATGGGGGTGGTCATCGGTGAGACGGCGGTCATCGGCGACGATTGCACGCTTTACCACGGCGTCACGCTGGGCGGTACGTCCTGGAGCAAGGGCAGGCGGCATCCGACCCTGGAGCGCGGAGTGGTGATCGGCGCCGGCGCCAAGGTGCTTGGCCCCATTACGCTGGGCAAGGGTGCCAAGGTCGGGTCCAACGCGGTGGTGGTGCGCGACGTTCCCGCCGGCGGAACTGCTGTCGGGATTCCGGCCCGCATCGTGGAAGACCGCAGCGAGATCGACCGCGAGGTCAAGGCCGGCCAGATGGGCTTCTCCGCCTACGCGGTGACCCGTGCGGAGGACGATCCGCTGGCGCAAGCGATTCATGGCCTGCTCGACCACGCGGTGGAAACCGATCGGCGGATCGAAGTGCTGCTCAAGACCATGGAGCGTGCCGGGGTATCGCTGGAAGACGATGCGGCTACCGCGGATAAGTTCGATCCCAACTATTTGTCGAAAATAGTTGACTAAAACGATCGGGATACCATATAGTTGAGAGGAACGCTCGGGTATTTATCCCGATGCTTTTCTGACTGTATTACCCCCGACGGAGAGTTCAAATGAGACTGACGACCAAAGGACGTTTTGCGGTAACCGCGATGATCGATCTTGCCCTGCGCCAGCATGCCGGTCCGGTGACTCTGGCTGGTATCAGCGAGCGGCAGAAGATTTCCCTTTCCTATCTTGAGCAGTTGTTCGGCAAGTTGCGTCGCCGGCAACTGGTTTCCAGCGTACGCGGCCCCGGCGGCGGTTATTGCCTGGCCAAGCCGCTGGATGTGGTGTCGGTGGCCGACATCATCGATGCCGTCGATGAGTCGCTGGATGCCACCCAATGCGGCGGCAAGGGCAATTGCGAGGGCGAGGCGCAACCCTGCATGACCCACGAACTGTGGACCAGCCTCAACGAGAAGATGTTCGACTATCTGCGTTCGGTCAGCCTTGGCGACCTGGTCGCCCAGCAGCGCGAGAAGAGCGGAGTCACCGCCGTGTTGCACGACGAGCGGCCTTTGCGTCGCATGCGTCGTCCGGCCGAGGACCTCGTCGCAGCCTGACGTTCGCTTGGCATCGCCATGTTCGCTCCCGTCTATTTCGATCACAACGCCACCACGCCGCTGGATTCGCGCGTGCTGGAAGGCATGCTGCCGTATTTTTCGACGCAGTACGGCAATGCCTCCAGTCGCCATGAATACGGCAGGGCGGCGCGGCGCGCGATCGACGAGGCGCGGCAGCGGGTGGCTTATGCGGTGGGCGCTCATCCGACCGAAGTGGTGTTTACCAGCGGCGGCTCGGAGGCCAACAACCTGTTCATCAAGGGTGCGGCCGCCTGCCTGACGCCGGGCGTCGTGGCGATCTCGGCCATCGAGCATCCCTGCGTGCGGGAGCCGGCGAAGGCGTTGCAACGCAGCGGATGGAAACTGCGCGAGATTGCGGTGGACGGAAATTGCCGTGTCGCCAGCGCCGACTTTCAGGCCGCGCTCGAAGAACGACCGGCGCTTGTTTCGGTGATGCTGGCCAACAACGAAACGGGCGCAGTGCAGGCCATCGCCGCGATGGCGACTCAGGCGAAATCGGTGCGGGCCTGGTTCCATACCGACGCGGTGCAGGCTTTCGGCAAACGCGCGCTGGATTTTCGCGCACTCAATGCGGCCGGCGTGCATGCGATGACGCTTTCGGCGCACAAGCTGGGCGGGCCCAAAGGCGCCGGTGCGCTGGTGGTGGACAAGCGTGTCGACTTGCAGCCGCTGATTGCCGGCGGGGGGCATGAACGCGGCTTGCGCTCGGGCACCGAGAATGTCGCGGCGATTGTCGGTTTCGGCCTTGCCGCCGAACTCGTGGTTGCCTCGCTCGACGCCCGCGAAAAACGGATGGTAGTGTTGCGTTCGGAACTTGAAACAGGCCTGGCGCAGCAGGGTGCGACTCTATTTGCCGGCGCCGCCGAGCGTCTGCCCAATACCAGCTATTTCGCCTTCGCCGGCATCGATGGCGAAACCCTGGTGGGCAAGCTCGACCGCGCCGGTTTTGCGGTCGCGGCGGGGGCGGCCTGTTCCAGCGCCAATCCGGAGCCCTCGCATGTCCTGCTGGCGATGGGCGTGGCACCGTCGCTGGCCCGCGGCGCGGTCCGGGTCAGCCTCGGCCCGGACAACACCGAATTACAAGTGCGCGAGTTCCTTGCTGCACTGCGGACTACAATCTTGCAACTCAAGGGATTAGCGAGCATCGCGTCCCTGACTAGCTGAACTGGAGAAAATGGTAATGACGCAAGCAGGCATGAAACTGCCGGTGTACCTCGACTACTCGGCGACGACGCCGGTCGATCCGCGCGTGGCAGCGAAGATGATTCCCTGGTTGACCGAGCATTTCGGCAATCCGGCCTCGCGGTCACACTCGTATGGGTGGGAAGCCGAAAAGGCCGTAGAGGAAGCGCGCGAGGAAGTCGCCGCGCTGGTTGGCGCCGATGCCAAGGAAATCATCTGGACCTCGGGCGCGACGGAATCCAACAATCTGGCGATCAAGGG
>JAIOPW010000166.1 GCA_021413665.1 Rhodocyclales bacterium
TCCAGCGTCGCCGCGATCGAGGCGGCGGTCATCGCCGGTTGCTTGGTCGCCACCGTGAAGCCGAGCAGGTGGATCAGGACGAAGCCGATGCCGTAGTTGAGGCCGAAGGCAACGCCCTCGGTCAGCGGCGGCAGGTGCAGCAGCGCGAGCTGGACTTTGAACATGGCCATGATGGCGATGACGATGCCGCCGCCGGCCGCGCTTTTCGCCATTGCCCACCAGTCGGCGCGATCTTCCGCGACGTAGTGTTCGCCGTGGCGGCTGGCGTGGTCGGTGATGTTGCGAGCGAGCAGGCTGATGTTCTCGCCGACAAACTCGCCCACCTGGTCGCGCGTCCGCTCGGTGACCAGCAGGGTCTTCATCAAGGCCACCGCATGAAGCGGCGGGTCCGCCGCAACACCCAGGTCGAGCAGCAGTCGCAGGCGATCGATCAACTGTCGCAACCGTGCCAGCAGGTAGGTGAGGCGGATGCTGATGCCGTTCTCGCAAGCCTTGCGTCGCACGCCATCGAGCGTCGCATTGCACTGGTCGAGCAAAACCCCGATGTGGCCGACTTCATCCGTATCCGGCGCCGCGGCGCCGCTGCACGCGCGCTCCAGCAGGGGCACCAGCACGGCGTTCTGGGCCAGGAAGGGCGATTCGTGGCGCTCCAGAGCCGGGTCGGCGCGCAGCAGCTCGCGGTCGAGCGCCGCCCCGGCGATGCGGTAGGAAAGCATGCGGCTGGCTTCCAGCAGGTTGCCGGCCGTCGTGTCTTTCGCGAGGACGTCGTTCGCCGTGCCGCCGGCGCCGACTTTCACGATTCCAATCGCACGGGCCAGTTGGAGCCAGGATTCATCGCTGACGGCTGCCACCCAGAGGTGGTCGGCCGGCTGCGGGAATACGATGTGCAGGATGCTGCGCAGATGGCCTTCGTCCCGCATCGGCGGCAGCAGGCGCTGGCCCAGGCGCTGTGTCAGTTCGAGCCAGAAGCCAAGCGCCGTGCGTACTCCGGTTTCGGCATAGAACGCTCCTTGGTGCGGCAGAGCAAGCAGGCTCAGCAGATCGGCGCCGAGGGTGGCGGCTTCGTCGGAATGCATCCGCAGCCGCGCCGTTTCGTCGCGCATCCGGCGCTCCGCCGCAGCCGCGTCGGCGGGGCCGGCAGGCCGTAGCCGATCGACCAGCGACTGGAGGCGGGCGATGGAGGTGCTGGTCGATTCCGGGTTGTCGGACAGGGCTGCCATGCCGGCTACCCTACCACCATCGTCGCGGCGAGCGCGGCATACGCGGTATAGTGCGGCCAATTTCGCGCAGGGGCTTTTCCCGCGGTCCCCCATGCAGTCCTTCAGGAGCGTGCCGATGAGTGATGCTGCAACCCCCCCGGACGAAAACCCGCCCCCTGATCAGTCCCGTCAGGCGCACACCGTCTGCCGGCGCTGCGGCACGCCCGGCCCCGTGGGCGACGACGGTTTTTGCGACAAGTGCGAAAAGGCGCTGGAGCAGGCCTGCCTTTAAGGCCTGGCTGCCGGCGGCGGCTCGCTGCCGCCGGTCTTGCAGTCGGCGAACGGGACGGTGACACCGTCTCTTACCGTTGCCACGTTGCCGGTGATCTCCAGCACCGTGTTGCCCTTGCCGTAGCGGGTCGAGGAATCCGCACCGAGCCGGTCCAGCCGCAGCTCGCGTTCGGGCAGGATCAGCCACACGGCCGCGCCACCTTCCAGCGTGCGTACATAAATGCGCTTGCCGGCGGCACACTGGTATTCCGTGGCGTTGGCCGGCGTGCGCGAGCGTTCCTGGATCTGGTCGCCGCCGAAGGGCAGATACTTCTTGACGTTGATGTCGCCGCAGCCTGCCAGCAGCACCGCGCAGGCCAGACCCGCGCCGATCAGTTTTCCTTGCATGTTGATTGCTCCTTCGTTGGTGCCTGGATCATAGTGTATGCACGCGGTCGCCGCGCGCGAAGCCGAGCAGCGGTCCTGGCACGCCACGCCCCAATGCGATCACCTTGAACAACTCGCCCATCTCGTTGGGCGAGATCAGTACGTTCGCCGCGCCGCGCGAGCGCAGTTCATCGACATTGCTGTCCTGTCCGAGCAGTTCGCCGATGCCGCAGTTGATCAGGAAGGTGGCCTGGCTGGTGTAGCCCAGTACCTCCAGCCCGGCATCGAAGCCGGCTTCGGCCACGGCGGTGAAGTCAACATGCGAGGTGATGTCGGACAGACCGGGTAGCCACAGCGGATCATCATGCACCCGGTGCCGGTAGTGGCAGCGCAGCGTGCCGCCGTCGCGTTGCGGGTGGTAGAGCTCATGGCGCGGCAGGCCGTAGTCGATCAGCAGCATCGCGCCGCGCTCCAGGCGCCGTGCCAGCTCGGAAACCCAGGCCCGCGCGGCAAGATTGATCTCGCCGCGGTGGGGTGTGATCAACGGCATGGCTTTTGCCGCCGCCAGCAGCGCGCCGGTCGCGGGTCGCTCAGCCGGCACCAGCCGCCCGTCCTCGAGCCCGACGCCGTTTTCCCACACATCCTTGTCGTCCCAGCGCAGGCCGTGGGTCGGCATCGCGTCGAGCACTTCGTTGCCCACCAGGCAGCCGGAAAAGCGCTCGGGCAGTTCGTCCAGCCATTGGACGCGGTCGGCGAAGCGTGGCGCAGTTTCGCGCAGCGTAGCCTCCTGCCGGGCGCGCAGCTCGCCGGAGAGTTCGAGGATGCGGTAATGCTCGGGCGCGCAACCGAGTGCGTCGAGCGCCTGCAGCAGGTCCGCGGCGAGGCGCCCGCTGCCGGCGCCGGCCTCGATCACCAGCGGTGCCGAGGCGGCCAGCACCTGCGCTACCTGTCGCGCCAGGGCCTGTCCATACAGCGGCGTCAGTTCGGGTGCGGTGAGGAAGTCGCCTTCGCTGCCGAACTTGCGCGATCCGCCCGAGTAGTAGCCGAGGCCCGGCGCGTAGAGCGCCAGTTCCATGTAGCGGGCGAAGGACATCCAGCCGCCGCCGGCGGAGATCTCGGCGGCGATGATCCGTTCCAGCGCCGCGCTCGCAGCCAGCGCATCGGCCGAGGCTTCCGGCAGATCGGTGGCGGCGAGGCTCATGGCCTCGAAATGCGGGCGACCAGGTCGGCCACGGCGAGGGCCTCGGCGGATTCCTGTCCGCGCAGGCCGGCGACGACGCCGGCGCGGTTGGCCTCGGGCTGGTTCTGGCTGATCTTCCACTTGCCGGTGAGTTCCGTGATCTCGATCTCGATGCCGACGATCGCCGCCAGCATCTTGTCGATGTAGTCGGGCGGCGCGTCGGTCACCCGCCATGGCGTGTCGAACCCGGATTCGTGGCTGTCGACCAGCACCTCCAGTTGCCGTCGCAGCCAGGCCGCGTCGTCGACCGCCCGCAACCGGCCGCGGGCGTGGACCACCACGTAGTTCCAGGTCGGCACCGCCTTGCCGTGCTCGTGCTTGGTCGGGTACCAGGAGGGCGTGACATAGGCCTGCGGGCCATGGAAGATCGCCAGCACCTCGCTGCCCGCCGTGTTGCGCCAAAGCGGGTTGGCACGGGCGACGTGGCCGACCAGCGTTCCCTGCGGCGACGTATTTGCATCGAGGTGCAGCGGCAGGTGGTTGGCGTCGGGACCGGTCGTACCCTGTGTCACCAGCGTGGCGAAGGGCCGCACGCGCATCAGCGCATGCAGAACCTCTGCGCGGCTTTCCGCGAAATGGGTGGGCAGGTACATCTTCGCGTCAGATCAGCACGCTGGCTTTTTCCCCGCGCTCGTACACAATGTTGGCGCGGCCGACCAGCAGCGTGTCCAGGGTACCGATCTGGGTCACGTCCTTGTTGGCGTAGGGCAGTTTGTGCAGGATGTAGCGCAGGGCGTTGAGTCGCGCGCGCTTCTTGCAATCGGACTTGATCACGGTCCACGGCGCGTCGGCGGTGTCGGTGTGGAAGAACATCGCCTCCTTGGCCTTGGTGTAGTCGTCCCACTTGTCGAGCGAGGCGAGGTCGATCGGCGACAGCTTCCATTGCTTGAGCGGATGGGTTTCACGCTCCTTGAACCGTCGCCGCTGCTCGGGCCGCGAGACCGAGAACCAGAACTTGATCAGGTGTACGCCGCTGCGGACCAGGGTGCGTTCGAACTCCGGCGTCTGACGCATGAATTCCTCGTACTCGGTATCGGTACAGAAGCCCATCACGCGCTCGACGCCGGCGCGGTTGTACCAGGAG
>JAIOPW010000400.1 GCA_021413665.1 Rhodocyclales bacterium
CTGGTGATCTTTGCCCTGTTTTATCAAGGCGGCATGCCGACCCTGGGAAGTTTCATGGCACAGATACTGAAGTTCGACAACATCGAGTTCCTGCTGGCCTACCTTGCCGTGGGAAGCTTCTTTGCGACACTGGTATTTGCCTTTTCCGTGGTTTCCATTCCCATGATGCTGGAGCGCAACCAGGATACGGTCACCGCCATGCTGGCGAGCTTTCTGGCCATGGTGCGCAACCTGCCGATGATGGCGATCTGGGCGGCCTTGATCGTTCTACTTACCATTCTCGGCATTGCCACGGGCTTCGTCGGCCTCATCGTCACCATGCCGCTGGTGGGACACGCCACCTGGCACGCGTATCGCGCCCTGATCGCACCGCTGCCGCTGCGCGCCACGCCCTGACCATGGCTCATCGCAAAACCGTTGCGTTGCTCGCTGCGACGCAGGCGCTGTTGCTGACCAACGGCATCACGCTGGTCACCATCAACGGCCTGCTCGGCCTGCAACTTGCCCCGGCCCGCTGGCTGGCGACGCTGCCGATCACCACGTATGTCATCGGTGGCATGCTGGCGACGCTGCCGGCGGCTTTCTTCATGAAGCGCTACGGCCGCCGCTCCGGCTTCATGCTCGGCGGCACGCTGGGCATGGTCGGCGCCGCCATCTCCGCACTGGCGGTGTACCTCGGCAGCTTCTGGCTGCTGTGCTTCGGCACCGTGTTCGCCGGCGTCTATAACGCCTTCGGCCAGCAATTCCGCTTTGCCGCCGCTGACGCCGCGCCGCCGGACTGGAAGAGCAAGGCGATCTCGTTGACCCTGACCGGCGGCATCATCGGTGGCGTGATCGGCCCGGAAGCCGCCAAGCACACGCGCAACCTGTTCGAGGTCGCCTACCTTGGCAGCTACCTCGCGCTAATAGGCTTCGCCGCCCTTTCGGTGCTGATCGCCAGTCGCCTGCGCATCCCGCCGCTAACGGCCGCCGAACAGGCCGCCCGTGGCCGCCCCTGGCTCCAGATCGCACGCCAGCCCGTCTTCATCGTCGCCGTCATGGCTGCCGCCTGCGGCTACGGGGTGATGAACCTGCTGATGACGGCGACGCCGCTGGCGATGGACATCTGCGGCCTGCCCTTCGGCGACACCGCCTTCATCCTGCAATGGCACGTGATCGGCATGTTTGCGCCCTCCTTCTTCACCGGCGGCCTGATCAAGCGCTTCGGCGTGCTCAATATCCTCATCACCGGCGCCGCGCTGATGTTCGTCTGCATCGCCATCGCCCTCTCTGGCGTAACCCTGATGCATTTCTGGTGGGCGCTCGTGCTGCTCGGCATCGGCTGGAATTTCCTTTTCATCGGCGGCACCACGCTGCTGACCGAGACCTATCGCGCCGAAGAAAAAGCCAAGGTGCAGGGCAGCAACGATTTCATCGTGCTCGGCGTGCAGGGCCTGACCTCGCTCTCCTCGGGCGCCCTGATCACCAGCGAAGGCTGGTTCCGTCTCAACAGCCTGGCGCTTCCCATCGTCGCCATGACGGCGCTGGCCAGCGCCCTGTTGTGGCTGCACCGCCGCGCCGCGCGGAACCTGGAGAAGCCATGAACGTGGCCCTCGTCGCCACCTCCGCCCTGCTCGCCGCCGGCCTCTACCTGGTCGGACTGGCGCTCGACCTGTTCTGGCTCAAGCTCCTGACCAAACCATGGCCGGTCGTCGCGCTCGCCGCCGCCGTGTGGCTGCATGCCGGCACAGGCGCCGGGCGCCGCATCGCCTGGGGCTTGCTGGCCGGAGCCGTGGGTGACGTCTGCCTGGCC
>JAIOPW010000401.1 GCA_021413665.1 Rhodocyclales bacterium
TTCTTCCTCTTCGCCTCGAAAGCGACGTCGAAATCCTTGCGGGTCTGCTCCACACTGTCGCGCAGGTTTTCGAGCTGCTGCTGCGCATCTTCGTCGACAAGGGAAATATCAAACCAGTGGTAGTGTTCGACGGATTCAAGATACGTCTTTGTGATCTTGGTGCCCTTGACCAGCTTCTTCGGCCCCTTGCTGGCAACCTTATTGGTCAACAGCTTCTCGATGCGGGCGAAGGTGTCCCGCTCGACAATCCGCATCTGGTCGGCCAGATCCTGCTTGTAGCCTCTCAGCATGTCGTCGATGATCGACTGGGCACGCTTGTCACGCTCGATTCCTTCGCGGGTAAACACCTGGACATCAATGACGGTCCCGATCATGCCCGACGGCACGCGCAACGAGGTGTCCTTCACATCGGAGGCTTTCTCACCGAAAATTGCGCGCAGCAGCTTCTCCTCAGGCGTGAGCTGGGTCTCACCTTTCGGTGTTACCTTGCCCACCAGCACGTCGCCGGCCTCTACTTCGGCGCCAATGTAGACGATGCCAGACTCGTCAAGGCGGCCAAGCTGCGATTCGCCGAGAGTGGCGATGTCGCGCGAGATTTCCTCCGCGCCAAGTTTGGTGTCGCGTGCGACGACCGTCAGTTCTTCTATATGAATCGAAGTGAAACGATCATCTGCGACGACGCGCTCCGAGATCAGTATCGAGTCCTCGAAGTTGTAGCCGTTCCAGGGCATGAAGGCGACCAGCATGTTCTGTCCCAGCGCCAGTTCGCCCAGATCAGTCGAGGCGCCGTCCGCCACCACGTCACCCTTGGCGATCAGGTCGCCGACCTTAACGATGGGTCGCTGGTTGATATTGGTGTTCTGGTTCGAACGGGTGTACTTGATCAGGTTGTAGATATCGACACCGACTTCCCCCGCCACCGTTTCCGCGTCGTTGACCCGGACCACGATGCGATTGGCGTCGATGTAGTCAACCACTCCGCCACGCAGGGCCTGGACAGCCGTACCGGAGTCAACCGCAACCGTGCGTTCGATTCCGGTACCCACAAGGGCTTTTTCCGGGCGCACGCAGGGAACCGCCTGACGCTGCATGTTGGCGCCCATCAGCGCGCGGTTGGCGTCATCATGTTCAAGGAAGGGGATCAGAGACGCAGCCACCGAGACGATCTGACTTGGCGCCACGTCCATGTACTGAACGTCGGGCGGCTCCTTCAATTCAAATTCGCCCTTGAAACGGCACGACACCAGAGCATCACTGAGCTTGCCCTTCTTGTCCAGTTGGGCATTGGCCTGCGCAATAACGTACTTTCCCTCCTCGATCGCAGAGAGATATTCGATCTCGTCGGTGACGCGACTACCCTCTACCTTGCGATAGGGCGTTTCCATGAAGCCGTATTCGTTGGTGCGCGCATACAGCGCCAGCGAATTGATGAGACCGATGTTCGGTCCCTCCGGTGTCTCGATCGGGCAGACGCGTCCGTAGTGGGTCGGGTGCACGTCGCGCACCTCGAAGCCGGCACGTTCGCGGGTCAAGCCGCCCGGGCCGAGGGCCGAGACGCGGCGCTTGTGCGTAATCTCGGACAGCGGGTTGGTCTGGTCCATGAACTGCGAAAGCTGGCTGGAGCCAAAAAACTCCTTGATCGCTGCCGAAATAGGCTTGGCGTTGATCAAATCGTGCGGCATCAGATTGTCGCTCTCAGCCTGGTTCAGACGTTCCTTGACGGCGCGTTCAACACGCACCAGACCCGCACGGAACTGGTTTTCGGCGAGTTCGCCCACCGACCGCACACGGCGATTGCCCAAGTGATCGATGTCATCCACTTCGCCGCGGCCGTTGCGTAGCTCGACGAGGATACGGACAACAGCGACTATGTCCTCATTCGACAGTGTGCCGACTCCTTCAATTTCATCGCGGCCGACGCGACGATTGAATTTCATGCGGCCCACGGCCGACAGATCGTAGCGCTCGTCGGAATAGAACAGGCCATGGAAAAGGTTCTCGACGGCGTCTTCGGTCGGCGGCTCGCCGGGACGCA
>JAIOPW010000402.1 GCA_021413665.1 Rhodocyclales bacterium
CGCCAGCGGCAGCGGTGCTTCCATCAGGATGCGCAGCACGCCCAGCGCGGCGCGGCGCAGGCCGAAGGGATCCTTGTCGCCGGTGGGAACCTGGCCGATGCCGAAGAAGCCGATCAGCGCATCGAGCTTGTCCGCCAGCGCCACGGCGCAGGCGACATGGCCTTGCGGCAGCGCGTCGCCGTTGAAGCGCGGCTGGTAGTGGGCCTGGATGGCGTCGGCCACCGCGGCGGGTTCGCCGTCGGCCAGCGCGTAATAGCGACCCATGATGCCTTGCAGTTCCGGAAACTCGCCAACCATGTCGGTGACCAGGTCGGCCTTGGCCAGCAGTGCCGCGCGTTCCGCCTGCGACACGTCGGCGCCAAGGCGTTGTGCAATCTTTGCGGCCAGTTTGACCAGGCGGTCGACGCGCTCGCCCTGGGTGCCGAGCTTGTTGTGGTAGATCACCCGCGACAGCTTGCCGATGCGCGCCGAGAGCGGCGTCTTCTTGTCGGTCTCGAAGAAGAACTTGGCGTCGGACAGGCGCGGCCGCACCACGCGGGCGTTGCCGGTGATGATGTTGGCGGGATCCGAGACCTTCATGTTGGAAACGACGAGGAAGCGGTGCGTCAGCTTGTCACCATCCATCAGCGGGAAATATTTCTGGTTCGCCTTCATGGTCAGGATCAGGCATTCCTGGGGCACGGCGAGGAATTCCGGCTCGAACTGCGCCTCATATACGGCGGGAAATTCGACCAGCGCGGTGACTTCATCGAGCAGCGCGTCGTCGCGCAGCCAGGCGAGCTGTCCGGCGGCGCGGTCCAGTTGCTCGACAATCATCGCCCGGCGCTTGTCGAACGAGGCGATGACCTTGCCCTGCTTTTCCAGCAGCGCTTCGTAGTCCTCGGCGCGCGGAATGTCGATCACGCCGACGCTCATGAAGCGGTGGCCGCGCGTGACGTTGCGGCTGGCGAGGCCCAGTACCTGGCCATGGATGATGCGACCGTCGTGCATCATGACCAGGCCGTGCACCGGCCGGACGAACTGTGTCTCGCCGGCGCCCCAGCGCATCAGCTTGGCCACCGGCAGTTTCTTCAGTGCGGCTTCCGCCATCCCCGCCACATGTTCGTCGATGCGACCGCCGGTTTTCTTTATGCGGGCAACGAAATATTCCGCCCCGCTTTTACCGCCCGGGTCGCTCTGCTTTTCCAGTTGTGAGAATTCGACGCCGGCCGAACGCATGAAGCCTTCGAGCGCCTTGGTCGCCGTGCCGTCAGCGCCGACTCCCGAAGCCACCGCCGGGCCTTTCTTTTCGATCACGCGGTCCGGCTGGCTTTCCAGGCACTCGTCGAATTGCAGCGCCAGGCGGCGCGGCGTGGCAAACCAGCGTCCGGCATTGCCGGCCTCGATGAAGCCGGCCTCGCTCAGGGCCTTTTGCATCTGTTCGCGGAAGGACAGGCCCAGTTTCGCCAGCGACTTCGGCGGCAGCTCCTCGGTGAGGAGTTCGATCAGCAATGTTGCTTTCATCTCTAAGACCTCAGGCAGCCACAGAGGGCACAGAGAAAGACGTTTTGCCTTTCCTCCTCGGTCTCTATGGCCGGTTTTGTTGTTTTGACGTTCATGTTGCGCTTCCCTTGAGCATGGGGAAGCCGAGGCGTTCGCGCGAGTCGTAGTAGGCCTGGGCAATCTCGCGTGCCAGCGCGCGCACGCGGCCGATGTAGGCGGCGCGCTCGGTGACCGATATGGCGCCGCGCGCATCGAGCAGGTTGAAGCTGTGCGAGGCCTTCATCACCATTTCGAAGCCGGGCAGCGGCAGGCTGAGGCCGATCAGGCGCTTGGCTTCGGATTCGTACTTGGAGAACTGCGTGAACAGCCAGTCGACGTCGGAATGCTCGAAGTTGTAGGTCGACTGCTCGACCTCGTTCTGGTGATAGACGTCGCCATAGGTGACACCCGGCGACCAGACCAGGTCGAACACGTTCTCCACGCTTTGCAGGTACATGGCCAGGCGCTCGATGCCGTAGGTGATCTCGCCCAGCACCGGGCGGCAGGGAATCGAGCCGACTTCCTGGATATAGGTGAACTGGGTGACTTCCATGCCATCCAGCCAGACTTCCCAGCCCAGGCCCCAGGCGCCCAGCGTCGGCGATTCCCAGTCGTCCTCGACGAAGCGGATGTCGTGCTCCGAGGTGTTGATGCCCAGCGCGCGCAGGCTGTCGAGATAGAGCTCCTGGATGTTGTCCGGGCTGGGCTTGAGTACCACCTGGTACTGGTAGTAGTGCTGCAGGCGGTTCGGATTCTCGCCATAGCGACCGTCCTTGGGCCGGCGCGAAGGCTGGACATAGGCGGCGCGCCATGGCTCGGGGCCAAGCGAACGGAGGAAGGTCGCGGTGTGGAAGGTGCCGGCGCCGACTTCGATGTCATAGGGCTGGAGCAGGACGCAGCCTTGCTTGTTCCAGAAATCCTGCAAGCGCAGGATGACTTCCTGGAACGTGGGTTTTTGGTTCATCGGGAAATCCCGTCAATTCGCAAGAGGAGCGATTTTACAGGGTTTGCACCGGCGGGCAGGAGGCGTCGAACTAGGGAGCGATCCGCAGATCCTCGCGGTAGGGCGCGCTCTTCATGTGGAATGCCACCGGCCCCGTGGGCCGGGCGTGAAGGAACTGAACCACGAAGGGAAGATCGGAGGCCAGCAGTTCAGGCGCCGTACCTTCGGCCTGCACCAGGCCATCGTGAAGCAGATAGACATAGTCGACAACCTTCAGCGATTCCGATACATCGTAGGTCACCACGATGGACGTTGCCCCCAGCGCATCGTTCAAGCGCCGGATCAGCAGTGCAATCACGTTGAGCGAGATCGGGTCGAGACCGGCGAAGGGCTCGTCGTACATTGTCAGCATTGGGTCCAGGGCGATCGCCCTGGCCAGGGCCACCCGCCGTGCCATGCCGCCCGACAACTCATTCGGCATCAGGTGCGTGGTGCCGCGCAGGCCCACCGAGTGCAATTTCATCAGCACCAGGCTGTAGATCAGCTCTTCCGGCAGGTCGGTGAGTTCGCGCATGGGAAAGGCGATGTTTTCATACACCGAAATGTCGCTGAACAGGCCACCCGCCTGGAACATGAGCCCCATGTTGCGGCGCAGTTCGTAGAGGCCGGCCTTGTCCAGTTCATGCACTGTGCGACCATCAACCTTGATGCAGCCACGGTCGGGCCTGAGTTGCCCGCCGATCAGCCTGAGCAGGGTGCTCTTGCCCGAGCCGCCGACGCCGAGGATGGCCACCACCTTGCCGCGAGGGATCTTCAGGTTGATGCCGTTGAATACCTTCCGCCCGCCATAGGAGAAGTGAAGGTCTTCGATCTCGATGAGGAATTCAGAATCCTGGCCCATGGTCTTGCTTACCCGTTCGATTGGCGCCCCGCTGTATTGGTCGGTGCCTGGAGATTCTACGACGGGGACGGACCGGCGCGAAAATGGAAGGGGGAGGCGTCCGGTTGTTCGGGCATTGCACGCCCGCCACGGTCTTGTACGCGGCGGGCGTGCTGTTCGCCGTCAGCAGACTTTCCCTGCCGGGCAGGCCGCCTTTGCCGTATGGCTGGAGTGCAGTTCTCCGATCATGCGCTCGAGCTCGTCGACCTTGCGTTGCATGGAAGCGAGCCGCCCGTTCATGGCGCCAACATTGAAGAAGGTCTCGCGTTCCGCAGGGGCGTCGAGGCGCGCGGCATAGCCGAGCCAGGAGGAGTCGTAGACCTTGACCTTGTTGAAGCCCAGCGTTTCCAGCACTGCCGCGGTTTCCGCGGCGCGCACGCCGCTCTGGCAATAGACGACGGTCTCCTTGTTGGGGTCGAGCCTGGCGTACAGGTTGCGCAGTGCGTCCGCCGGGGCAAGGCCGGCGCCCTTGTTGTCAGGCACCTGGCGACGCGACATCTTGGCATTGGTCTCGGGGTCCTTCCAGTTCTGCTCGTACGGGATGTTGACCGACCCCGGAATGTGCCCGCCACGGATGGCGCGCACGTCGTTGCCGAGGAACTCGCCGGCGGTGCGCGCATCGATGATCTGGACCGCGCCTGCCTTGGCGCGGCTTACCACGTCTTCGGTGCTGGCGATCAATTCCGGGCGCGGGGACAGCTTGAGCGCGACCGCCGGCAGCTTCGCATCGGCGGTATCGACCGGAAGGCCGGCGTCCTGCCAGCCTTCGATGCCGTCATGGAAGACACTGACTTTCTGTGCGCCGAAATATTGCAGGGCGAAGCGGCCGAAATACGCATAGGGATTGCCTCGATCGGCGTAGACGATGACTTCCCTTGCCGGATCGACGCCCGCATTGCCGAGGATTTTCTCGATCTGGGCGATTTCGATGAAGTCTTCGGTGACCGGATTGCGCAACACGTTGCCGGCATCGCCGATGCTGACCGCACCGGGAATATGGCCCTTGCGATAGAGCGGCGTGGCGCGAACGTCCCAGATGATGGCGCCACGCGCTTGCGCCGCCTTTACCGCCGCCGCATCAATGATCGGCGAGGCGAGTGTGGGGATTGCGAAGACAGCGGTCAGCAGGGGCAGAAGCGACTGCAGAAAGGTGCGCAAGTTCATTGGTTTTTGCTCCGTTGGTCGGGGGGGGTGCAGGCATACGCAGGCATACATTATGGGGGTGCGCCGGTTCCGGTCAAGCTGCGGTGCGGCGAATGTCTGTGACGAAGTGTCATTGGCCGGGCAGGCCCGGCGCCTCTTCGAGCGGAATCCGCACGCAGGCGGCGGTGCCACCGTCGGGCCGCGCCGCGAGTTCGACCGTCCAGCCGTTGGCGGTAGCCAGTTGGCGCACGATGGCCAGGCCCAGGCCACTGCCGCCGGTGCGGCTGCTGCGCGAGGGCTCCAGCCGATAGAAGGGCTGAAACACTTTTTCACGCTCCTCCTCTGCAATGCCCGGTCCACGATCGAGGACGCAGATCTCGACATGGTGTTCGGAAATCCGGTATTCGATGTCGATTGCTTGTCCGGCGCCATAGCGCTGGGCGTTGTCGACCAGGTTGGAGAGGATGCGCTTGAGCGCCAGCGGGCGCACGCGCAGTCGGCAATCGGGGCCCTTGTGGCCACGAATCTCGGCGCCCGTATGCGCGAATTCCATGGCGACTCCGGCGAGCAGGTCGCACAGATCGAGTTCCACCGATTCCTTCTCGGCGAAGTCCCGGCTGACTTCGAGGCAGCGGCCGATCAGGTCGTTCATGCCCTCGACGTCGCGCAGCACGCGCTCGAGAAGGCCCTTGTCGGGTTTTTCCGAGAGCATGCCCAGCGCCAACTGGATTCGCGACAGCGGTGTCCGCAGGTCGTGCGAGATGCCCGCGAGCAGGGTGGTGCGGTTGGTCAGCAGCTCCTCGACCTGTTCTCCCATGCGGTTGAACTCGCGCGCCAGCGTGGCGAGCTCCGCCGGGCCGGTTTCCGGCAAGGGTTCGAGTCGCTGGCCCTGACCGATGCGCTGGGTCGCGGCCGACAGGCGCGACAGGGGCGCGATCAGCCGGTGCGCGAGCCAGGCCGAGGTGACCAGGGTAACCAGGGCGCCGACGGACAGGATCAGCAACAGGGCAAGCGAGGGTTGCACCGCGACCCGGCTGGCGGGGAAGCCGACGCGCACTTTGGCACCGGCTGCCGGCAGGTCGGCCCAGTACCAGAGCTCGCCATTCTCGGTGCGGCTGGCGAGCAGCGTAACGGCCTGGCCGCTGCGCGCGCTCAAGGCGGATTCAAGCAAGCGGAAATAGGGCAGCAGGCTGCTGAACCCTGACACCTCGCGCAACGGGTCCTGCACCTGCAGGCGGTGCAGGCGGTCGATGCGCTCCCGCAGCTGCGGTCGCTCGGCGGGCGGAGCCGAGTGCCAGGCTTGTGCCGTTCCCAGCATCAGTGCGGCGACATCGTCGGTGGCGTCGCGGCCGAGCGGGATCAGGGCGAAATACGTGATGACGGCGAGGGTGAACACCTGGAAGGCGAACGACACCAGCGCGATCACCAGCGCGGTGCGACCGAACAGCGTGCGCGGAGCCATCATGCCCGGGCAGTGCCTCCGGCGGGCGAAAACAGATAGCCCTCGCCCCAGACCGTGCGCAGGTAGACCGGGTGGGCCGGGTCGGGCTCGATCTTGCGGCGCAGCCGCGTAACGCGGACATCAACCATGCGGTCGAAGGGCCCTCGTTCGTAGCCCTTGAGCAGATCGACCAGGGCGTCGCGGCTGAGTACGCGGTCCGGATGTTCAAGCAGGACCTTGAGCAGGGAAAACTCCGCACCCGACACCTCGATCTCCTCGCCGTTGCGTGTCAGGCGGCGGGCGTCGAGATTGACCTCGAAGGGGCCGAAGTGGCGCAGGCGCCCTTTTTCCGCGACAGGCTGCCGGCGGCGCAGCACCGCCGCCACGCGTGCCAGCAACTCGCGGTGGCTGAAGGGCTTGGGCAGATAGTCATCGGCCCCGACTTCGAGGCCGACGATGCGGTCGACTTCTTCGCCACGCGCCGACAGCATGATGATCGAGGGTGCGCCTTGTCCGCCGAGCCCGCGCGCCAGCGACAGGCCGTCCTCGCCCGGCAGCATGACATCGAGCAGCAGCAGATCCACCGGGTGGGTCGCAAGGTGGCCCTTCATCGCGGTGCCGTCGCCTACCCCCGTTGTTTGATAGCCGTTGTCCGAAAGATAGCGCACCAGCAGTTCGCGCAAGCCCTCGTCGTCATCCACCACCAGTATGCGACTGCGGCATTCAGCCATGACCCTGCCTGCTCCTTGTAACAAGTTGTAACACCTGCTGCATCTGTGCAACACGTCGGAAACCGCTTCTCCCTAGTCTCACGAAAAACATAACACAAGGGAGGGGAAGGTGATGATTGCACGTATCGCGGCACTTGCCGCATTGTTTCTGCTGACGACGCTGCCGGCTGCGGCCGAACAGATTGGCGCGCGCGCCAAGGGCGGTTTCGCCGAGTCCTTTTTCATGGAGAAGGTTCCGCGCGCCGAAGCCAGGGCGACCGCCGAAAAGCTGGCCAAGGGGGTGATTGCCGCGCGTATGATCATTTTTGCCTACGCCGGGAAGTTCGTCGACCCCGCGCTCGGCGACAAGGGGTTTTCCGGCGAGGTCTTCGAGAACCAATGGCGTTCCGCCGTCGAGTCCGACCTGATCGATGCCACACCCAGCCAGAAGAGACTCTTTGAAAAGCTCTTCTGGGCCGGCCGCCAGGTGATCGACAACAACCAGGAACGCCTCAACACCAAGGGCGTGGGCTGGAAGAACTTTCTGCCCGCCAAGTGGGAACGCGAGATGGGGCAGGTATTCGCCGCCCGCACCGGCATCGTCATCAAGCAACCCGGCCGCGCTTACCGCAGCCCGATGAACGTCCCCGACGACACCGAACGCAATGCGCTGGAGCATTACGTCAAGGCCGGCCATGCCGAAAACAAGCCGCTGACGAGCTACGCCAAATGGGGCAAGCAGGACGTGTATCGCCACATGGAACCCATCCGTCTGATTCCGGCGTGCCTGGGCTGCCATGGCAAGCCGAAGGGCGAGCCCGACATGCTCGGCTTCGAGAAGGACGGCCTGGAAGCCGGCGACATCATCGGCGTGATGAGCGTCACGATCGGCGTCAGTGACTAATCACAACTTGTTCAAGGCGACGCGGCTGGCGAAACGCGGCGGATGACCTGAGCTACACCAATTTGAAAAGGAGAAAACCATGTCCATGAAACAAAAGTTCGTTGCCGCTCTTTCTGCTGTCGCTTTCATCAGTGTCACAGCCGTGGGTTCGGTTGGCGCAGCGGAAGAAGCCAAGGCGCCCGCCAACGGCTACAAGTACCCCAGTATCGAGAAGACGTCGGCGGATGCCCCAAAGCAGCACAAGATGAGCCCGGAATTCCAGGCCCAGGTGAAAAAGCTGCCGCCGGAGTTCATCCAGCAGTTCAAGAAGATGACGGCCAAGCATACCCGCTACAGCGAAGACGCCACGGCGCGTCAGGTGATGATGGAGCTGCTCTCGGATGTCCAGTGCGTGACTGCCGGGCTGATGGTGGAGAACGGCGAGATGGCCGCCGACTGCGCGGTTCGCGCCTCCCGCCACCGCTGGCCGAAAGGACACCTGTTGGCCTATGTGAAGCTGGAGCAGATCAACGCCGACTCGCTCGCCGCGCTGCCGAAGATCAACGGGACGGTCGAGGGTGGCCTGGAGCGTGTGGCCGAAATGGCCCTCGCCAAGAATTTCCCCGGCGCGGGCGCCGAAATGGGCAAGGTGCTGGAGGGCTGCTCGAACTGCCACAACCTGTTCCGCTTTGGCAAGGGTGATTCACCCTACATCGTCGATTGATGGCTGCGATGGGGATGCCGGCGCAACGATGATCGTCGGCATCCCCTCTTTTCGCAAAGACCTGTAACGCAGACACGTGCCTGTGCAGAAAAATATAGAACAAGGAGGAACAAATGCTTGCAACCACAAAAATTCGAACTGTCGCCGCTGTTGTGCTCGGCATCGCCGCTCCGTACGCCGCCGCTACCAACGGCGACCAGATGCTCGGCCTGACCGCGATCCAGAATGGCATGGCGGGAGCCGTGGTCGCCGCGCCCCAGGATGCGGCAACCGTGCTGGTCAATCCGGCGGGCATGGCGGAACTCAACATCAAGGATGTGCGCTTCGACCTCGGCGTGGGTTTCCTGAATCCGCCGCGACGCGTCAATGGCTTCGATAGCGATTCCAAGGTCTACATGATGCCGGCCGGTGCGGCCGCATTCCGCGTAAACGAACGCCTCACGCTCGGCATGGGACTGGGTGGCATGGCCGGCATGGGCGTCGATTTCGCCGACACCAGCGCCGCTGCCGGCAATCAGTTTGTTGTCACTACCAAGCAGTTGTTCAAGGTATCGCCAGGTTTCGCCTACCGGGTGAGCGACCGGCTGGCACTGGGGGCGACGGTGAACCTCAACTATCAGAGCCTGGCCCTGTCGAATCCGGCTTACACGTTGCCGCAAAACCAGGTATTCGGCTGGGGCGTGACGGCCGGCATGGTGTGGAAAATGGCCGAGACGGTGCAACTCGGCGCCACATGGTCGAGCAAGCAGCGCATGGACGAATTCAAGTGGAATACCGCGGCCGGCAAGGTCTCGATGCGTATGGATGGGCCACAGACGGCGGCCCTGGGATTGGCATGGCGTCCAGCGAGTGGTTGGCTGATCGAAGGGGACATCAAGAAAATATGGTTCAGCCAGGTGCTTGATTCGGTGGCGGTGAATCGGCCCGCCGCCAGCCCGGTTCCGGCGGCGCTGAACTTCGGCTGGAGCGACCAGACCGTCTATGCGCTAGGCGTCCAGAAAGATATTGGCGACCGCATGCAGGTGCGCGCCGGCTTCAACTATGGCAGGTCACCCATCGGTGCGGAAGACGTCAATAACAACCTCGGCTCTCTCGCTGTGGTGGAGAAGCATCTTTCCCTCGGCCTGACACGCAAGTTCAGCGACAAGGTCAGCGGCTCGGTCTCCTACGTCCACGCCTTCAACAAAAGCCTGACATCCAATACTGGGGCGGCCAACACCATCGAGCTCAAGCAGAACATTGTCAATTTCCAGGTCAGCTACCAGTTCTGATGATTGATTGGGCGTGATCAGTGACGCCATGTTCCGCCATGGGACACGGCGTCCTTCTGCTCTGACTACCCTGGCGTGCCATAGAAAAAAGCACTGAGAACCTTACCTTTCCGCAGGAGATATCCATGGGTATGAAACGACTCACCCTGTTCATCGCCGTCGTCGCCACACTGGGTGCCGCACCGCTGCTCTATCCAGCGCAGGCCTACGGCGCCGATGCAGCGGCCATCCAGCCCAAGGAAGGCTGGTACAAGACGCTTGTCGATTTCGATTTTATGCGCCAGAACGTGAGCATCCCGCCGAAGAAGGGCGTGGTGATCATCGACTCGCGCCCGGCGGCACGCCAATATGATCCGGGCCACATTCCCGGGGCGATCAACATTCCCGACAGCCAG
>JAIOPW010000167.1 GCA_021413665.1 Rhodocyclales bacterium
AAAGATCGCGCAGATAACCGGTTTGCGAATGCGTGGTCGCCGTCGGGAACTGGAGTGAGAATTGGGGGGATACCCGGACATTGCTGGACGCATGCCCGCACTTGAAGCTGTGGTTCAATGCTGGTCTATGCGAGTTCTTCGTGGATTTCTGACAGCCCTGCTGCTGATCGCCCCCTGGCCGGTGGCGCTTGCGGCGGACTCAGCCGCCATCCGGCAGGCGGTAGAGGAATTTCTGCGCATGCAGGTCAGGAACTTGCCTGGAAATCCGGTGCCGATCATCGGGAAAATAGACGCCGAGCGCCTTGCCGGAAGCTGCGACGGCTTCAACGTGTCGATGAATGGCCCGCGCCGCTGGGGAGCGACCCAGGTGGTGGTGGCCTGCCGCGGCGGAACGGGCAAGCTGTTCGTGCAGGTGGAAATTCCCGTGGTGGCTGAGTACCTGGTCGCCGCGCGGCCCGTCGGTGCCGGCCAAAAACTCGCGGAGGCCGATGTCGGCGGACTGGTGGGCAAACTGCCGAACGACGTGCTGATGGACAGGGCCCAGGTCATCGGCCGCATCGCCAGGAATTCCCTTGCCGTCGGCCTGCCGCTGCGGGCCGACATGTTCAGGCAGCCGTGGGTGGTGCAACAGGGCCAGACCGTCAAGATCGTCGTCGTTGGCAGAGGATTTGAAGTCACGAAGGAAGGGCGCGCCCTCCACAACGCCGCGGTTGGACAAGATACCCAGGTGCGGGTAGACTCCGCGACGACCGTGAGCGGGGTCGCCCGCAGTGATGGCTCGGTAGAGGTAAGAAATTGATTTAATTGACAGAAATCTTCGGCGGGGAGCCTCGAAATGGCAGTTCGCGGAGATACCGTCTCCGCGTCCCGCGGAGGCATAAAGTTCCTGGCTGATATGCCGTAAATGCAAGCAGACGCCGCATACGTACACCCATCGAAAGCCCCGCTCATGAAGATCGACAACTCTGCCAAGACCATCGGCCCGGTACCGGGCCCTGCCGGTGCCCGCGCCCCCGGGGCTCGCCCGGCCGCAAGTGGCGCCAGAGCCGCCGATCTTGCTGCGGGACAGTCGACCACGGTGGTTTCATCCACCCTGAATTCCGTCGCCGGCTCGGAAGCGGCTTTCAACTCGCAGAAGGTCGCCGAGATCCGGCAGGCGATCAGCGAAGGGCGATTTCAGATCGACGCGGAACGAATCGCGGACGGTTTGATAAGCAGCGTCCGGGAAATGCTCGCCCAGCAGAATGGCGGGGCGACATAACAGTGTCGAGCGCATCCTGATTGTCGGCGGGCGCTTTCATCGCAGTGGAATCCTTGTCGGAACTGCTGATCAGGGAACTTGCTGATCTCAGGCGATTCTGTGCCTTGCTGGCGGAAGAACGCAAAGTCCTCACCGGAGCCGAGGCTGATCGTCTGGCCGATATTGCAAGTGAAAAGTCTTCGCTTGCGTCACAACTGAGCCAGGTGGAAACCCGGCGCGACGCCCTGCTCGTCAAGAGCGGCTTCTCCAAGGGGCGGTCCGGCACCGAAGCCTGGCTCGCCAGCCAGCCGGATGCCGATGCCGAGCGGCACCAGTGGAACGAGGTGCTGAAACTCGCCCTGCAAGCCCGCAACGAGAACGAAACCAATGGCCATCTGATAAACCTCCTGCTCAAGCAGAACCAGGAGGCGCTTTCCTTGCTGCTGTCCGGGGGAGCCGACTCGATCTACGGCACCGACGGCCAGCAACGCAGCCTGGCGGACGGGAAACGATCTTTCGGCACGGTCTGAAGCCGCGCCCGACTCACGCCCGCCTTATTCCGGAATCTGCACTTCGACCGCATTGTCCGGTGCGCGCGACTCGATCGTTATTGCCACCCGGCGATTGCGCTGACGGCCATCCGCAGTGGCGTTGTCGGCCAGTGGCCGCTGGTCGGCATAGCCTGTCGCGGTCAGGCGCCGCCCATCGACGCCGGTCTCTATGAACAAGCGCACGACGCTTGAGGCGCGCATCCCGGAGAGTTCCCAGTTGGAGGGAAACTGCGGCGTATTGATCGGCGTATTGTCGGTGTGTCCTTCGACGATGATCGGAAAATCGGTCGGCACCAGGATCTGCGCCACGGCGGCCAGCGCCCGCACCGCGCCGATGTCCAGCCGGGCGTCGCCGGGGGCAAACAGGACGCTGGCATTGATGTCGACGGTGATTCCCAGTGCGCCTTCGGTGACCGTGACCTTGCCCTCGGCGACCAGTGGCGCCAGCGCCTTGTTGAGGTCCTTGGCCACATTCTTGAGGCGTTCCCGCTTGGCAACCTGCGTCGGGTCCGCCTTGACGTTCGGCGGCAGGCGTTTGGTCGGAATTGCGATGGAGATCGGCTGACCGTTCCCCGGATTGACTCCCACCTGGCCAGCCGGGGAAATGCCTGGAATGCTGCGGAACGCCGAACTGATCGAATCCGACATCACGCGATACTTGCCCTCGTTGATTGACGACAGGGCATACATGACCACAAAGAAGGCGAACAGCAAGGTGATGAAGTCGGCGTAGGACACCAGCCAGCGTTCGTGGTTTTCGTGCTCGTCGGCCTCGCGACGGCGCCGATGGCGGCCATAGTGCGCCATCAGGCCAGATATCCCTGCAGCCGGCTTTCCACGATTCGCGGATTGTCGCCATTGGCGATGCCGACCAGTCCGTCGACCAGCATCTCGCGATGGGTGACCAGGCGACCGATATTCGCCATCAGCTTCTTGGCGACCGGCAGGAACACCAGGTTGGCGGCACCCACGCCGTAAATCGTGGCGACGAAAGCCACGGCGATTCCGCTGCCCAGCTTGGCCGGATCGGACAGGTTTTCCATCACGTGGATCAAGCCCATGACGGCACCCAGGATCCCGATGGTCGGAGAATAGCCGCCGGCGGACTCCCAGACTTTGGACGCCAGCTTCAGCTTGCTCTCATAGGCGCCGATCTCGACTTCCATGACCTCGCGCAAACGCTCCGGCTCGGCGCCATCGACCAGAAGCTGCAAGCCCCGCCTGGCAAAGGGATCCGATAGCGAAGCAATCTGGGCTTCCAGCGCGAGCAGGCCTTCCTTGCGCGCAACCTGACTCCACCGGGCCACGTCCCGGATCAGCTTCTGCGGGTCAACCACCGGCGGGAAAAATACCCACATGCCCATTCGCATGCCGTCCATGAATACCGGCAACGGACTTTGCAGCATGACCGCACCCAGCGTGCCACCGAGCACGATCAGCATCGCGGTGGGCTGGATCAGGGAACCGACATGTCCTCCCTCCAGCACCTGGCCAACCACGATGGCGGCAATTCCGAGCGCGAGTCCGGCAATACTGGTCTTGTCCATGTCTTTCAGCTCTGTCCCCGACTGCCAGGCTTGACGCCTGTGGAGCGGCCATCCGCCGCCACCGAAACGTCGCGCCCCGTGGCGCCCTGCTTGTGACCGCGCCGGGGCTTGCCCACCGGCTTGCCATCGCCCACCACGGCAACCCGCAGGCGGGCAATCGCCTGACTGTGCAACTGGCATACCCGCGATTCGGTCACACCCAGCACCTCGCCGATCTCCCGCAGATTCAGATCCTGTTCATAGTACAAGGCCATCATCATCTTTTCGCGTTCCGGCAATGACTCAATTGCTTTCACCAGGGCCTGGCGGGTTCCTTCCTGTTCAAGCAATGCCAGGGGATCGAGTCCCGAAGTCGGGCCATGGCGCTCGAGAAAACCGTCGCCCTGGCCATCGGTCAGATCCTCCAGATACACCAGTTGATGGCCGCGGGCCTCGAGCAGAAGTTTCTGGTAATCGGCGAGGCTGATATCCAGCGCCGCGGCGAGCTCGCTTTCGGATGGCTGGCGTCCGTTCGCGTGTTCCAGTTGGTGTATCGCCGCCTCGACGCGCCGCATTTCACGACGCGCACCGCGCGGCAGCCAGTCGTTGTCGCGCAGGCCGTCCAGCATTGCGCCGCGTATGCGTTGTACGGCGTAGGTCTCGAACTGGGCACCCAGTCCCTCCTCGTAGCGGCTCATGGCGTCAAGCAGACCGATCATCCCGTTCTGCACCAGATCGTCGACTTCGACGCTGGCCGGCAGCTTCGCCATCAAATGAAAGGCGACACGCTTGACGAGGGGAACATACTTGGAAACGAGCTGCTCTTTGGCGAGCACGCCCTGTGCGGTGTACATCGATCTGGTCGATTATGCCGTCTATGACGGGCTGACTATACCACCGATTCCAGGCGCTTCGGGGCATGGCCGGGTACGCTCCGGCGCGGTGCTTGCCACGCCTCGAAAGGACGGAATCCGCCGCCATCGACCTCCCCCTCGCCAATCGGCAGACGGCTTTGCAGGGCGTCGGCCAGATGATCGGTCAGGGGCGCGCGGGAGCCGCCGAGATAGTCGAGCCGAACGCCGAGATGCTCGCGCGCCGTGTTGCGCAGGTTGCCAAAAATGCCCTGCGCCTCATCCTCGGAACGGGCGCGGGTGATGACCACCTGAAAACCGTCGCGCTGTTGCTCGCGCGCCAACCGCTTGATCAGCGCATAGGCGTGCGTAATGGCGGAACCCTGGGCCGCGACCACCACGGCAATGTGCCTCGCCGTCAGCGCAAGGGATGAAATATGCCCGCCGCGCCGCGCCGCGCAATCGATCAGAACGAAGGCTGCATCACGCTGCATCTGGCGCAAGCCGGTATTCAGGCATTCCGAGGAAGCCGCATCCAGGTGCAGCGGCTCGGCGGCGAAACGTGAGGCCGCAACCGCGTGCACCAGGGGCGCCGCGGGCAGCATGATCTGCTGTGCCGAACGGCGGCCTTCGACCATATCCAGCAGGTCGTAGCGAGACGTCATGCCGAAAGTCGCCAGGACATTGTCGGGGCCGGGATTCTCATCGATGATTACCACGCCATGCCCGGCACTCGCCAATGCCGCGGCTGTCCGTACCAGCAGGGTGGTCCGCCCGCAGGATTCCCGGCCGGAAACGAATGCGATCACCTGCGGTGCCCGCGCACCGAACAAACGGCGCAAACCGGCGGCCTGGTCACCGACGGCGCAACGAGCCGGCGATGCGAAGCCGGCTCTCGGTGAAACCTCGTCGGGGTCGACCATCTCACGCAAAGGATGCTCCCGCCACCGCCGAGCTGCGCTGCGCAATCCCCAGGGCGACTTCTTCGTCGCGCAGGCTGTGCGCCGTCTCGCCAGCGCCGACTTTGAAGGCGCGATGCAGCAGGTAGTTCCGGTTGGGCAGGTGCAGGTCCTCGGGCACCCGCTGGCCATTGGCAACGTAGCTGAGAGTCAGGCCGTGTCGCACGATGCAATCGAGCGCCGGGGCGAGCGCCGTCGCTTCGTCGACCTTGGTCATGATGCAACCCGCCAGATCCTCGCCCGCATAGGCCCGCACCACGTCGTCAAGAGTATCGCCGCGGCTGCCGGCATTGAGCAGCAGCAGGCGATTCACTTCTCCCGAGCGCATCAGCATCGCCGCCTGCTCGGCCACCATGCGATCGCGCTGGCTCATGCCGACCGTGTCGATCAGGACCATGTGCTTGTCGCGCAGATCGGCCAGGGTGCGTCGCAAATCTTCGCCGTCGCGCACGACAAACACCGGCACACCAAGAATGCGCCCGTAGATCCGCAACTGTTCCTGCGCCCCGATGCGATAGCCGTCAGTGGTCAGCAGCGCAAGCCGATCGGCGCCGTAGCGCACCACGCAGCGCGCGGCAAGCTTTGCGGTGGTGGTGGTCTTGCCCACGCCGGTGGGGCCGACAATGGCATACACGCCGCCGCGATCGATGAAGTCCGCCTCCGTCGGCAAGGTCCGCAGGCGACGATTGACCGCGGCTTTCAGCCATTTCCGGCCGTCATCGGGATTCATGTCTTCCGACATGTCCTGCACCAGGCGTCGCGCAAGCTGTCCGGAAAACCCGGCTTCAATCATCTCGCCCAGCAGCAGGGCGCGCGTCGGCGTATCGCGCGCCATTTCGCCCCAGGCAAAGCCGGCGAGCTGCCGCTCTAGCAGGCTCTTGATACTTCGCATCTCATCCCTCAGTTGGGCAACCTCCGGCGCCGCTTCGACGCCCGCCGGCGCGGCCGTTCCGGCGGCCGACCGCAGCGACGCCGCAACCTGGGGCGAAGCAAGCACCGTCTCTTCCTCGGCCGCGCGCGCCGGCAGGGGTCGCAAGTTCGTGCGCGCGGGTTCGACGGCGGCAGCGGCGGCGTAAGGTGTCCATGGACGTACGGCCGGCGCCTTGCGCAAGGCCGAGGAAAGGGTCACCGTGTAATCCTCATCCGGTCTCCCGGGCTTGGGCGCCACCGATGGCGACGACGTCGGCGCCGCAGCCGCGGGCCTCGCGGTCGCGCGGGGAACAGCCGCCTGGCGCGAAATCGCGTCAAGACTGTCCGGTGTCATGGCGACAATCTCCACACCGTTATCCAGCGGCTTGTTGGAGATCACCACGGCGTCAGGCCCGAGCTCCTCCTTTACGCGACGCAGACATTCCCGCGCCGATGCTCCGACGAAGCGTTTTATGCTCATTTAGTTGCTCCGATAATGGTCGTTACCTTGATCGTTCGCGTGTCCGGCACTTCGGCATTGGCGATCACCTTGAGCTGGGGAACCACGCGCCGCAGGAAGCGCGACAATAGCCAGCGCACGTTGCCCGGCACCAGCAATACGGGCGGCAGACCCAGATCTTCCTGCCGTTGCGCCGCACTGGCGGTCTCACGCATCAGTGTGTCGGCGAGGCCCGGCTCGATGCCCGCCGCATCGCCTCCCCCACCCTGCAGCGCCTGCCCGAGCACCCGTTCGAGTCCCGGCTCGAGCGCCATGACCTGCATTTCCTCGCTGCCCGGATAGAGCTGCTGGACGATGGCACGCCCCAGCGCGATGCGCACCTGGGACGTGAGCACCAGCGGATCCTGATTCCGCGGCGCATGTTCCGCCAGGGTTTCGATGATGGTGCGCATGTCGCGAATATTGACGCCTTCCTC
Organism: Rhodocyclales bacterium; assembly: GCA_021413665.1. Classification (GTDB taxonomy): domain Bacteria; phylum Pseudomonadota; class Gammaproteobacteria; order Burkholderiales; family Rhodocyclaceae; genus Sulfuritalea. Next base: position 6,973 of record JAIOPW010000167.1, read on the forward strand.
AAGCAGGCTTTGCAGCACACGCTGCAACGTGGATAGCGGCAGCTGCTTGGGCACCAGGTCCTCGACCAGCTTGGGCGATTCGCTCGCGATGTGATCCAGCAAGGCTTGCGTTTCCTGACGCCCCAGAAGCTCGGCGGCATGCGACAGGATGACGTGGTTCAGATGGGTTGCCACCACGGTGCTGGCGTCGACCACGGTGTATCCAAAAACATGCGCCTGTTCGCGCAGCGTCGCTTCGATCCATACGGCGGGCAGGCCGAAGGCCGGATCCTGGGTTGCGGTGCCGACCAATTGACCGGAAACACGACCCGGATTGATCGCCAGGTACATTCCAGGAAAAGCCTCGCCATTGCCAATCGCAACGCCTTTCAAGGTCAGGCGATAGGCGTTGGGGCGAAGTTCCAGGTTGTCGCGAATGTGCACCGGCGCCGACAGGAAGCCTATCTCCTGGGCAAACTTCTTGCGCAAACCGCGAATGCGCTTGAGCAGTTCGCCGTTCTGCCCCCGGTCCACCAGAGGGATAAGGCGATAGCCGACCTCAAGCCCGAGAACATCCACCGGCGCGACGTCAGACCAGCTGGCTTCGACATTTTCCGGCACGGCCGTGGCCTGCTGTTCCGGTGCGGCGGCCTCGGCCGCCCGTTCTCCCGCGACGGATTGCCTGAACATGCGCCAGGCAATGAATCCAAGAATCGATCCCAGCATCAGGAACACGAAATTGGGCATGCCGGGAATCAACCCGAGGATGCCGAGGATTGCCGCCGTGATGGCGACGATCATCGGATTGCCGAACAGCTGGGCCACCAGTTGCTGGCCGATATCCTGGCCGGTGGCGACGCGGGTGACCACCAGGCCCGCCGCGGTCGAGATGATCAACGCGGGAATCTGCGCCACCAGTCCGTCGCCGATCGTCAGCAGGGTATAGGTCTTGGCGGCGTCGCCAGCCGACATGTCGTGCTGGATCACGCCGATGACCAGCCCGCCGATGATGTTGATGAACAGGATCAGGATGCCCGCGACCGCGTCGCCCCGAACGAACTTCGAGGCACCGTCCATCGAGCCGTAAAAATCAGCCTCCTGTGCGATGGTGGCGCGGCGTTTGCGCGCTTCGTCTTCGCCGATCAGCCCGGCGTTCAGGTCGGCGTCGATCGCCATCTGCTTGCCCGGCATGGCGTCCAGGGTAAAGCGCGCGGTGACTTCGGCGATGCGGCCGGCGCCCTTGGTGATCACTATGAAATTAATCAGGGTCAGGATGATGAACACGACGATGCCAACCGCGTAATTGCCACCCACCAGGAAGTGACCGAACGCCTCGATGACCTTGCCGGCCGCGTCCGGGCCGTTGTGACCTTCCAGCAGCACGATTCGCGTCGACGCGACATTGAGCGAAAGGCGCAGCAGCGTCGTGACCAGAAGCACGGTCGGGAAAATCGAGAAGTCCAGCGGCTTCATGGTGTACATCGCCACCAGCAGCACCATCACCGAGATCGCGATATTGAACGTAAAGAACACGTCCAGCACGAAGGGCGGCAAGGGCAGCACCATCATCGAGAGGATGAGGATGATGAGCAGGGGCGCCAGCATCTGGCGAATGTTCAGTCGGCCGAAGAATCCCTGGAGGGTCAGCGTATCGTTCATTCAGGAACCCCCGGATCCATGCCTTCCGGAACTGCGATCGCGGCAGGCGCAACCGGCGGCAGGATATCCCCAGCCGACAGCGCAAACTGGTTCAGCTGATACACGTAAGCCATGACCTCGGCCACGGCGGTATATAGCGGCGCCGGAATCTGGTCGCCGACATCCGCATGGCGATACAGCGCCCGCGCCAGGGGCGGTGCTTCGAGTACCGGAACCTGGTTTTCGCCCGCCAGGTCGCGTATCCGCTGCGCCAGCAGATTCATGCCCTTGGCCACAATGACCGGAGCCCCCATCTTGCCGCTTTCGTACTTGAGGGCAACTGCAAAATGGCTCGGGTTGGTGACCACAACGTCAGCCTTTGGCACCTCCGACATCATGCGACTGCGGGCCATTTCGCGCTGTTGACTGCGAATGCGCGCCTTGAGATAGGGATCACCCTCGCTCTCCCTGGCTTCGCGCTTCAGTTCTTCGGTGGTCATCTTCAACCGATCGTGGTATTGCCAGAGCTGAAATGGAACATCGATCGCGGCGATCAGGGCCAGGCCGGCAATGAGCGCCAGAAAGCTGTGCAGCAGAACCTCGGCGAATGAAACAAGGGCCGTTTCAATGGGCTGGCCGAGCAAGGCAAACAGGGTATTCTGTTCGTGCCGGACTACCCAGTAAAGAACGCCTCCTATCAGCAGGGCCTTGAGAATCGCCTTGACCAGTTCGGCAATGCTTTGCCACGAGAACATCCGGCCAAGACCCTTGATCGGATCCATCCGGTTGAGATCGAGCTGGAAGGCCTTGGGAGAAATCACCCCGCCACCGATCATGAACGGCGTGACAATCGCCGCCGCCATTGCGAGCAGGAAAATCGGTGCGGCGATGACGAACGCCTCGGTCGTCAGGGAAAGCGCCCAGCCCGTCATCAGGGAGGTATCGAACGCGGCTTCGCGGCTGAAACTCAAACCATGCCGCAACAGTCCGGACGTGCGTTGCGAGAGCCATCCGCCGAGTACCCAGAAGGCGCCCGCTCCGGCGGCCAGCACCATGAAAGCCATCAATTCGCGCGACTGCGGAACATTGCCCTCCTCGCGCGCCTGTTCAAGGCGCCGCGATGACGCCGGTTCCGTTCGTTCGAGGTCGCTTTCTTCAGCCACGGAGGTTCTCACACATACCGGCAATTATTGCCGCCGGCACCCCTGGAGAACCCGTGAACAGGCGCCGAAACGCCCGTTATTTAGGATCTACTTTCGCGAGGAATCGGGGGCTGCCCGTCCCGGCAGAAAAAATCGGCCCTGATCCTGTCACCGGCCGGGGCCGTTTCCGCTCAGGCGGCGGCAAGTTTCTCGAACGGAATAAAGGTCGAGCGTGGCACGCCGCGGCCGTTGCCGAACGCGCCGAGAACTTCCTTCATGTCGAGGATGAGCACGATCTGTCCATTCGACAACGTGGTAACCCCGGCAACACCCTTGGGGCGGAAATCGTCCAGCGACTTGATAACCGCGTCTTCGCGACCCATGAATCCGTCGATGGCAAGGATGAAAGTGTGCTCCGCCATCTGCATCAGCACGCCGTACTCGGGAATCAGGTCGGACGACCATCCGAGCAGATGGCTGAGCGGATACATCGGCAGGACCTCGCCACGAACGACCATGGTTGCGCATCCGCCAACCTCCTGCACGGCTTCGATCTTGATCGGCAGGATCTCGCGAACCATCGACAGTGGTACCGCAAACGGCTGATCGCCCAGCTTCACCAGCAGGACCGGCAGTATTGCGAGCGTCAGGGGCAGGGAAATGACAAAGGTAGATCCTTTTCCCAATACGCTTTTTATCTCGATGGAGCCGTTGAGTTTCTGGATGTTGGTCTTGACCACATCCATGCCGACACCGCGCCCGGATACATCCGACGCCACATCCTTGGTCGAGAAGCCCGGCAGCATGACCAGATTGAAGCTCTGCCGGTCATCCATCGTGTTGGCTTCTTCATCGGTGATGATGCCCTTCTCCAGCGCCTTTGCACGCAAGCGCTCGGGGTTCATGCCGCGGCCGTCATCGGAGACCAGGAGGATGATGTGATCACCTTCCTGTCGCGCCTCGAGCCGCACCTGTGACTTTTCCGGCTTGCCGGCCGCACGCCTGTCTTCGGTCGACTCCACGCCATGATCCACCGCATTGCGGATCAGGTGGATGATCGGATCGGACAGGTCCTCGATCATCGTCTTGTCGATTTCGGTCTCCTCGCCCACCAGCACGAGTTCGACATCCTTGCCCAGACTGCGGGCAAGATCGCGGGCGATGCGCGGGTACTTCTGGAACAAACGGCCCACCGGCTGCATGCGGGTTTTCATTACTGCGTTCTGTAGATCCGATACCAGCAAGTCAAGCTGACTTACCGCCTGATCCAGCGCGTGCAGGGTCTCCGTGTCGGAGCGGCCATTGAGAATGTCCGAGCGCAACGCATTCAGGCGGTTCTTGGTCAGGCCGATTTCGCCGGAAAGATTGAGCACCTGATCGAGGCGCGTGGTATCGACCCGAATCGAATTGTCACGCGTTTTCTCGGTATCGCGGCGGCCCACCGGCACTTGCGCGCCTGGCTTGTCGGCGGCACGACGGCCGACGGCGGCATGAATGATCTGCTCGGCCGATTCACCGCTGACATCGTGACTCGTGCGGGGTCCGGCAGAAGCTGTGCCGACAGCCGCCATGGCCGCGGCCGGGGCGGCAGCACCGGTCACTGCGCTGAAGAGATTGTTCCAGTCGGGGCCGACCCCAACCACCGCCGCAGCGGACCCGGCGGCAGGCACCGCAACCGGGGCGACCGCTACAGACGCCACCGAAGCCGCTGGCGCCGCCACCAACTCTCCGGCCAGGGCCGCCTTCAGCCTCGCCAGAACCTCCGGATCGGCGGGATCGGGCTGTGCGCCGTGTTCCAGCATACCGAACATGTCACGCACCCCGGCGGTAGCCGCCATGATCACATCCATCAGCTCGCCGGATATTTTCAGTTCGCCGTTGCGCAGACGATCAAAAAGATTCTCCGTCAAGTGGCAGAGCGTTACCAGTTCGCTGGCGTTGAGGAACCCGGCGCCGCCCTTGATGGTGTGGAAACCGCGAAAGATCTCGTTGAGCAGGGCATGGTCCTCGGGGTTCTGTTCGAGGTCGACCAGCTTGTTGTCGACCCCCGACAGGAGGTCACCCGCCTCGACCAGAAAATCCTGGAGGAGGTCTTCCATTCCTTGAAAGTCGCTCATATCCATCTCCTTGGAGCGACTTCAGCGCAGGCTGATGCGCGCGTGATGCCGAAACCAAAATCGCTCATTGCTTTCTCCCTGTTCAGAAGGCCGGGGCCGAGGACGAAAATCCCCGCCACGCGGCGCGCCGGCAACACTCCGCCCTCAGCCATCCGACTTCTGAAAATCAGAACCCCAGACTCTCCAGCAGATCATCGACCTGCGTCTGGCTGGTCACCACGTCCTTGCGTCCATCCGCACTGACCACCGGTCCATTCATTAGCCCCTCCGGAGCGGAAGCCTTGCGCTCCTCGGGCATCGCCTCGATCAGCACGCCAAGCAGCTGCGTCTCCATGCCCTGCACCATATCCACCACTTTCTTGATCACCTGCCCCGTCAGGTCCTGGAAATCCTGAGCCAGGATGATTTCCATCAACTGGTCGCTGGTGATCTTCAGCCTGGGCGGCGCATCGGAAAAGTAAGCTCGTGTGTCGGCTGCCAGCAGCTTGAATTCATCCACCGACAACTGGTTGGCAAACATCCTGTCCCACCGCTGCGACATTGCCGCCGCTCTGACGATCAACTCATCCTGTACCGGCTTGGCGATGTCCGCCGCATTCAAGACCCTGGATGCGGCCTGCTCGGTCATCTGCGCAATGTAGGCCAGCCGCTGGCGGGCATCCGGAATCTGCCCGGCGGTATCGGCCAGCATCCTGTCGACACCCAGTCCACGCAGGCTTTCGTGCAGTTGACGCGCGAGATGGCCCAGTCGATTGAATACCACTTCCTCCTGCGGGCCGCCGTCGGCAACAGCCGCCCGCGCCCCCGCCAGACCCGCCGTCTGTTCTCTGGCGACGCTGTCGAACAAGGCCTGCAGGTCATCGGAATCGCCCGCGGCGTCCGTTCGCGCCGGAGCGGGTGACGGAGCCGGCTCCGGAGGAGCCCCGGCGGCAATGCTGTCGAACAACGCCTGCAGGTCTTCGGAATCGCTGCCGTCATCTGGTTTGATTGGTTTCACCGTCCCGCCTTTTCCTGGTCGCGCGGCACCCTCAGGCGCCCAGCCCCATTTTTTCCAAAATCTTCGCCAGCTTGTCATTCAAGGTGGCCGCCGTGAAGGGTTTGACTATGTAACCGGAAGCCCCCGCCTGAGCCGCGGCGATAATGTTTTCCTTCTTCGCCTCGGCGGTAATCATGAGAAATGGCAAGTGCTTCAGGGCCGGATCGGCACGCACCGACTGCAATAGCGTCAGGCCGTCCATGTTCGGCATGTTCCAGTCCGACACGACGAACTCGAAACCACCGCCCTGCAGCTTGCCGAGAGCTACTGCGCCGTCCTCAGCCTCGTCGACGTTGGTATAGCCGAGTTCCTTGAGAAGATTGCGCACGATTCTCCTCATGGTCGAGAAATCATCGACCACGAGAATTCTGAGTTTGCCGGGTTCGATCGCCACGCGTTCTCCGTCCGGTCAATCGCGAGCCGACTTCATCAACATCGGACGCAGCGTCTCAGCCAGCGCGTCCGCGTCGAACTTCGCCACGTAGGCATCCACCCCCACGCTCGCGCCCATCGCCCGGTTCGCGTCGGAAGAAAGCGATGAATGCATCACCACGGGAATGCCGGCAAAGCGCTTGTCCGACTTGATGTTCTTGGTCAGCACATAGCCATCCATTTCCGGCATCTCGGCATCGACCAGGATCAGATTCACCTCGTCATGCAGGCTTTGCCCGGTTTGCTGCGCATGCGCCGCCATGCCGGAGAGACGTATCCATGCCTCCATGCCATTCTGTGCATGCTTGTGCTTGACGCCCAGCTTTTCCATGACTTCGGCAATCTTCTTGCGCGCCACGACCGAGTCGTCGACGAAAAAAACATTGAAGCGGCCGGCATCCTGCATGCGTTCGATCTGCCCGATCACCGCCTCGCCGAAAGTATTGGCCATGATCTGCTCGACATCGACGATCGACACCAGCTTGCCATTGGGGAGCTCCGTAATCGCTGTAATGTAGGCATGCGAACCGCTGGTGACCGACTCCGGCGCCCGCACCTTGTCCCACTCCACACGGATGATCCGGTCGACGCCATGCACCAGGAAACCCAGCGTGCGCTTGCTGTACTCCGCAACCATCATCGAGCCACCCCTGGTGGTGGGCGCGTCCGTCAGATTCATCACCTTGGACAGGGACAACACCGGGATGACATTGCCGCGCAGGCTGATCAGGCCTTCCACACCATCAGGCATATTGGGTGCCCGGGTTATCGCGGGAGTCTGGCTGACCTCCCGCACCTTGAACACGTTGATACCGAAAGTCTCGTGAGTCCCCAGTGAAAACAGGAGAATCTCCATCCGGTTCGAGCCCGCGAGCTTGGTGCGCGCATCGACGTTTTCCATCAACGAACGGCCGTTCGTGTCGGCGCCCGCATATGCCTGGTTGGCGTTCATATGAACCGGGTCTCCCATTCAGTTTGCGAGGGCATTCGCCGGCTTTCGGTTGAGCAGCAATCGGCCGAGCGTTTCAGCCAGGCGGTGGGGTTCGAACTTCGGCACATATTCGTCGACGCCCACCGAACGGCCCAACTGCTGGTTGGACATCGAGGACAAGGAAGAATGCATGATCACCGGGATACCGGAAAAGCGCGAATCGGCCTTGATGTTCTTGGTCAGGAGGTAGCCGTCCATTTCCGGCATTTCAACATCGGTCAGTACCAGTTGCACATAGTCCTTGACGTGCTTGCCGCTGGTTTCCGCGAGAGTGGCGATGCGCTGCAATTCATCCCACGCGGCGCGTCCATTCACGGCGCTGATGTGCCTCAGACCGAGGACTTCGAGGGTACGTTCGATCTGGCCGCGCGCCACCGAGGAGTCATCGGCGAAGAGTATCGTGAGATCGTCACGGCCGAGCGACGATATCCCGCTGAAGATCATGGCGTCGTCTACCTTGTCCGTCTCGGCCAGGACCCGTTCGACATCCAGCATCATCACCAGGCACCCATCCGGCAATTCTGTGACCGCCGTCACCAGTCCGCCCAGATTCGACGTCAGCATTTGCGGCGGAACCCTCATCTGCGACCAATCGAGCCGCAGAATGGTGTCGACAGACTCAACCAGGAATCCCTGGGTCTTGCCGTTGTATTCAGTCACGATCATGATTTCGCGCGGGCTGTCGGGTTGCATGCCGATGTAGTCCGCCAGATCGACCACGGGCACCAGCGCGCCGCGCAGGCTGACCATGCCCTTGACCGCGGCTGGCATGTCGGGCGCCGCAGTGATCGGCGGCGTGCGCATCACTTCCCTGACCTTGAAGACGTTGATGCCGAAGGTTTCGCGGCGACCGGTCCGGTTGTCCAGACCAAGGGCAAACAACAAGATTTCAAGCTTGTTGGTTCCCGCCAGCCGGGTCCTGGCGTCAATGCTGTTTAAGAGTTCCGACATTTACAAACCTTTCAGCGCAGGCGGCTACACGAACGAGCTCCTCGCGCGATGCTCAATATTACGCCACATTTTGTCAGGGCATAAGCCAACCGCCGGCCATCTCCACAACTTCGCCTTCCGCCCGAAACGGCCACCGGACGGCCCGGAATCCGCTCCCGCCGAGGGACATCACTCGGTGCGATAGCCGATCCGTACCCCACCCCAATGACGTCCCTTGACATACACCGGCGCCGAGATGTCATGCATGATTTCTCCCGTATCCCGCCGGTATGTTTGCAGCAGGAACGGCAGTTCATGGTCGCCGCAGCGCTTGCCCACCGGATCGGTGAAAAGTCGCTTGGTACGGTTGCCGGCAACATCCTTCGCCTCGTCGCCGGTGAGCGGCTGGCAAAAGCGGTTGTTGTGCGTCGGCACATAGCCGCGTCGATCACAGGCGATCGAATAGGCCACTTCCTTGTTGCCATCCAGCACGGGCTCCTGGATCGGCGGCAGCAGCTTGTCGCAGAAGCCGTCAAACTTCGTGTGGAACTTTTGTGGCCGGGTGTTCGGAATGGGGATGTAGTTCTCGTCGAACAGATCATCGAACGCGACCTGCCCGCGGTCGACAGCATCGGAAAGGGCCCTTGAAAGTTTCAGCGCGGCATTCTGAACAATATCAGGCATGCGCTCGTGCACCTTGAGCGCCATGTCGCCCGCAGCCCCCAGTTTGAAAATGGCGCCGATGTCCTGGAGGTTGATCGCCAGATAGTCGAGCTGGGTCGCTTCGACCAGGGTATTTTTTGAGCACAGGGTGTTGCGATCGGCGAGCCCCATGATGGAGCTCACATGCTCGGCGATGGTCCTCGTCTTCTCGGATTGTTCGTGCATGGTCTGGGCGATCACCGAAACCTTGTCCAGCGTGTCCTGCGCGCCATCCTTGATCTGGCCCAGAGCATCGGCGGCTTGTATCGCCAGTTGGGCGCCATTGGCGGCCTGAAGCGATCCCGCCTTGATGGTGGAGATCGCGTGGCTGGTTTCACTCTGAATCGCAGCAATCACCAAACTGATTTCACGCGTCGCGGTGGTCGTCCGCTCCGCCAGCTTGCGTACTTCATCGGCCACCACCGCGAACCCGCGCCCCTGCTCGCCTGCCCGTGCCGCCTCGATGGCGGCGTTGAGCGCCAGCAGGTTAGTCTGGTCGGCGATATCGTGGATGACCTTGACGATGCCCGAAATCTGCGCCGAGCGCTCGCCCAGCGCGGCGACTACCTGTGCGGACTGCTCGACCGAGGATGCAATGCGTTCTATTTCCGCAGCCGCATCGTGCACGATGGCGGCGCCCCGCGAAGAATGCTCCCGCGCCGCGAGCGCGATGCGCGCCGTTTCCTCGGCGTGCGCGGCGGCACTACCCATGCCTTGTGCCATTTCGGCGCAAGCAATGGCGGCGGACTCTGCCGCGGCGTTTTGCTGCTCCGAACTCGACGCCGTTTCGCGCGCTTCGGCAATCAGCTTCCCGGCCGCTTGCGCCAACTGATTTGAATTGAACAGAACCCGCGTGATGATGCCTTGCAGGCTTCCCATCAGTTCGTTGTAGGCGACCGCGGCGGGAGCCACGCTCGAAGACGGCGGAACCAGCACCCGGCGCGCCAGATCACCGTCATTGCGGGTCGTATGCAGCACATCCCGCATATGATTCACCGGCAGCGCGACGGTAGCGCTGAAGTAGATCGCCGGCACCACGGCAACGACGACACCAAGCACCAGCAGGAAAAGCAGGACATCAATCCCGATGGCACCTCCGGCGTAGCTGACTACGCCCGCACCACCGCCGGCGAGTACGACACCGGCAACAACATGCACCCACACCACGCGCGACACTGGTCCAGCCATATTCGCTCTCCTCCAGAATACCGGACGAAGGACTCAAGACGGTCAACAGTGCGGGGGTTGGGCACCGGAGAAATCTAGTTCCTGCCTTGCGTCAGTCTCCCGTCTTCAAATAACAAGTGCGGCATCAGTCGATCTTGAACAACTTGCCGAAGTTGGCGATGTCCAGTATCTGTCTTACCGTGCCGCGACAACCGGCCAGCGTTACTTCGCGCGCGGCGCTCCTGGCCCGGTCACGCAACATCAGCAACATTCCCAGCGCAGAGCTGTCGAGGTACTCAACGCCGGCAAAATCGACCACGATCGCGCCCGCCGGACCGGCCAAAGCCGTATCAATCGAATCGCGAAACTCGCGATGCGCATTGAAATCAAAACGCCCCTGCAGGCGGATGACGGCACGACCTTCGTTGACTGTGACTGTGGCCTGCATGAATTGATCCTTGTCTAGTCGGTGGTTACCAGCGGCGCGAGTATAGCTGGAATCGGGCGTATCGAATCAGCCGCCGGTGCGCCGGTCCAGGGCGCGCAGCTTCGCCATAAGACTGCCGGAAATGGCGCCCAGGCTGGCAACTTCGTCGAGCGCGCCAATGTCGGCGGCTTCTCGCGGCATGCCGTACACAACGCAGCTCGCCTGGTCCTGGCCGATGTTCCAGGCTCCGGCCTCGCGCATGGCGAGCAGGCCTTGCGCGCCGTCCTTGCCCATGCCGGTGAGGATCATACCCAGGCCGTTCTGTCGCACCTGCTCCGCCATTGACCAGAACAGCACGTCGGCGGCGGGACGGTGACGATTCACCGGTTCCTCCCTGGAAAGCTCGAGGACAAAACCGCCCCCGCCTTTTCTCACCCGCATGTGCGAATGCCCCGGCGCCAGATAGGCCATGCCCGGTTGCAGGCGTTCGCCACCCTGCGCCTCGATCACCGTCAGTTTCGACAGGTTGTTCAATCGCTGCGCGAACGAGGGAGTGAAGGTCTCCGGCATGTGCTGCACCATGACGATGGGTGGCATTTCCTCCGGCAGCGAACACAGCACTTCCTTGATCGCCTCGGTCCCGCCGGTCGAGGCGCCGATCGCAATCACTTTTTCGCTCAGCAGCCGGGGTGAAAAACTTCCCTTGGGCTGGGCAAGAGTCGGCGCCGGCGGTACGGCGACACGTGACGTCGACTTCAGGCGCGCCGTGCTCGCGGCGCGGATCTTGTCGCGAATATCCTCGGCGTAGCCCTGCAGCATCGCTATGTTTTCGGCGCGCGGCTTGGCCAGGTAATCCACGGCGCCCAGTTCCAGCGCCTTCAGGGTGACCTCGGAACCGGCTGCGGTGAACGAAGAAATCATGATCACCGGCATGGGCCGCAGGCGCATCAGGCGATCGAGAAAATCGAGCCCGTCCATGCGCGGCATTTCGACGTCCAGCGTCAGCACGTCGGGGTTCAGCGTCTTGATCATCTCGCGCGCGGCTATGGGATCCGGCGCCGCACCGACCACTTCGAGATCGGGCGCGCCATTGATGATCTCGGTCAGCAGCGCGCGCATCAGCGCCGAGTCGTCACGCATCAGCGCCGAGTCGTCAACGATCAGAACCTTGATGGCCATGACTTCCTCTAGAACAGCTCGACATCGCCCGAAACCGGCGCTTCCGTAAGACGGGCGGCGTATTCGGTTTCGCGGCGTATCAGCGTGTCGTTATGCAGACGCGTCAGTTTCTTGACCAGAACCCGACCGGTGTTCGGAAAGAAATACACTTTGCGCGGATGGACGTCGAGCAGATCCTGTGCAGATACAAGAATTCCTTCCATCCGCAGAAAATCGAGCACGAAGCTGCAGTTGCGCTCGCCGACGTTGGAGCTGGAAAGTGCCGCCATTACCCTGCCGCCACCGAATACCTTGGCCTCGAGGTTGCCGCGACGGGCGCCCAGCTTGAGCAGATGGTTGATCAGGATTTCCATCGCATAGGTGCCGTAGCGCGCCGAGGCCGAGTAAGGTGAAACCTCGGTCGAATCGGCGAGCATGAAATGATTCATGCCGCCGATGCCTTTCTCCTTGTCGCGAATGCAGGCCGACACACAGGAACCGAGCACCGTCACCAGCAGCATGTCGGTCGTTGTCACGAAATACTCGCCGGGCAGCACCTTAAATCTTGAGAGCGGGTGCCGATGCCGGCCGGTCAGCCCGCTCATACACCGTCCGTCCAAGGGAACGAAACACGTCGGCGGCATGCAGGAAGCTCTCCGAATGGCCGGCGAACAACAGGCCATCTTCACGCAGCAAGGGAGCGAATTTCTTCAGTATCGAATACTGCGTCGGCTTGTCGAAATAGATCATGACGTTGCGGCAGAACATGACGTCGAACGGCCCCTGCAGCGGCAGGCGCTCGTCCAGCAGGTTGATGCGGGTGAAGCTGAGCAGTTTTTGCAACTCCGGCCGCACCCGAACATAACCCGCTTGCGCACCGCTGCCCTTGAGAAAGAAGCGGCGCAGACGCTCGGCGCCGAGCTTCTCCACCCGATCCATTGGATAAACACCTTTTTCGGCCGTGGCCAGCACATTGGTGTCAATGTCGCTGGCGACGATCGAGACCGGCGGCGTCAGCGTATTGAAGGCCTCGCAGGCTGTCATGGCGAGGGTATAGGGTTCCTCGCCGGTCGACGCCGCCGAGCACCAGATGCGGATGGGGCGCTGCTTCAACTCGCGCAGATGGCGAACCAGGATGTCGAAATGATGGGCCTCGCGGAAAAACGAAGTGAGGTTGGTCGTCAGTGAGTTGACGAAGGTCTCCCACTCCGCCTCGTCGTTCGATTCGAGATGCGCCAGATACTGCTCGAAGGTCGTGTAGCCGAGCGCTCGCAGGCGCCGCGCGAGCCTGCTGTACACCATGTCCTGCTTGATCGGCGCCAGCGAGATGCCGGCATGCTTGTAGATCAGCTTGCGCACCCGCTCGAAGTCGGCGGACGTGAAATGAAACTCGCGGTCGCGCTCGCTCATTTTCGATACACCCTATCCGGACTCACGAGCCGGCTGATGCTCAGAACTCCTCCCATTGTTCGCCATCGTCCGCCAGGTGGGGAGGGGCTATCTTCTTCGGACTCGGCGCCGGCCTGGCCTGCTGCGGCCGCGCGCCGCCCAGTTGCTTCGGCGTCGCATCGCGCAGGGAAGGTGCCGGCAACGTACGCCCGCCTCCCTCCGCCAACTTGAACATGCTCACCGTCTGTACCAGACCGCGCGCCTGCTCTTCCAGGCTCTCCGCCGCCGCCGCCGCTTCTTCCACCAGCGCCGCGTTCTGCTGCGTCACTTCGTCCATCTGGCTGACCGCCTGCGTGGTCTGTTCGATACCCGAACTCTGCTCACGGCTGGCGCTGGCGATTTCCGTCACCAGGCTCGCCACCTGCTGGAAGCTGGTCACCACCTCGTCCATCGTGGTTCCGGCCTGCTGCACCAGCCTGGCGCCGGATTCAACCTTGTCCACCGATTCGGCGATCAGGGTCTTGATTTCCTTCGCCGCCGTGGCACTTCTCTGGGCCAGGTTCCTCACTTCCGTGGCGACTACCGCGAAGCCCCGTCCCTGCTCGCCCGCCCTTGCGGCTTCGACCGCGGCGTTCAGCGCCAGGATGTTGGTCTGGAAAGCGATGCTGTCGATGACGCCGATGATGTCCGAGATTTTCTTCGAACTGGCCTGGATGTCGCCCATGGTAACGACGACTTCCTTCACGACCTGGCCGCCTTTCACCACGCCGGCATTCGAGGTTTTGGCCAGTTCGTTCGCCTGTCTCGCGTTCTCGGCATTCTGCTTCACCGTGGCATTGAGTTCT
>JAIOPW010000403.1 GCA_021413665.1 Rhodocyclales bacterium
CTCGGCGGCTTCGTCACCTGCGACGACCTGACCTGGCAGTTCGGCGACTGGTACTCGGTGCAGCGCGTCGGCATCACCTCGCTCGCCAAGCCCGGCTCGGCCACCTACCAGCGCTGGCACAGGGCGGTGCTCGACTACTACAACGGCGAGCTGCCCAAACACGGCGCGATCTGGCTCACTTATTTCCCCAACATCATGGTCGAGTGGTATCCCCATGTGTTGGTGGTATCGACGCTGATTCCGCAGGATGTGGACAAGACCCTCAACGTGGTCGAGTTCTACTACCCGGAAGACATCGCCCTGTTCGAACCGGACTTCATCAAGGCCGAACAGGCGGCCTACATGGAAACGGCGATCGAGGACGACGACATCGGCGAACGCATGGACCGCGGCCGCCGTGCGCTGCTGAAACAGGGGCGCAGCGAAACCGGCCCCTACCAGTCGCCCATGGAAGACGGCATGCAGCACTTCCACGAGTTCTATCGGCGCGTGATGGCCGCGCACATCTGACAAGGGATCCGCGACGAGGGCGCCGGCAATCTCCGGCGCCCTTTTCTTTTTGAGCCATGGCCTCACTCTGGATGATCGCGGCAAGCCTGCTGTTTGCCTGCATGGGCGTCTGCGTCAAGCTCGGCTCGATGCAGTTCGCGGCGGCGGAACTGGTCTTCTGGCGCGGCTTCATCGCCACCCTGCTGATCGGCGGCTACGTCCTCGCGCGCCGCCTGCCGCTTGCCACGCCCCACATCCGGACACACCTTACCCGCGGCGTCGCCGGGTTCGTATCGCTGTTGATGTATTTTTACGCGATCAGCATGATCCCGCTCGCCGCGGCGGTAACGCTGAACTACACCTCGCCCATCTTCCTCGCCCTGCTGCTCGCGCTCTGGCTCAGGGAGCCGGTGCGGCGCGGGTTCTACGCCGCGCTGCTGGCCGGCTTCGTCGGTGTCGTATTGCTCTTGCAGCCCACACTGGAACGCGACCAGTGGCTGGGTGCCGTGTTCGGCCTCGGCTCCGGGATCATTTCCAGCATCGCCTACCTCAACGTGCGCAAGCTGGGCGAACTGGGCGAACCGGAATGGCGCACGGTCTTCTATTTCTCGGCCCTTTCGGCGCTGGGCGGGCTACCCTGGCTGCTGAGCGCCAGCCCCTTCCATGCCATCGACCAGCGCGGCTGGCTGCTGCTGCTTGGCGTGGGTGGCTTCGGCGTGCTGGCGCAACTGTGCATGACTGCCGCCTACAAGCACGGCAAGACCCTGGTCTCGGCCAGCCTCGCCTACAGCACAGTGATCTTTTCCAGCGCCTTCGGCATGCTGTTGTGGGACGAGAACCTGCCCTGGCAGGGGTGGGCCGGCGTGGTGTTGATCGTCGGCGCCGGCGTGCTGGCGACCATGCTTTCGCGCCGCAGCCCGGCCGCGTCGGTTACCGCCTGATCTTTCCGCCGTGCAAAAGAACGAGGTATCGGGAATCTGCTGTTGAAGTGATGTCCAGTCATCGGGCCTGGCGACCCATCCCGAACATTTGGTGCGCTGTTGAATTCGCGGACCTGCAATGCCACGAAAAGCTTCCCGGTCAGGCTAGTCCTGGGAGCGTCGAGCGTCGGCTATGGAGCAGCTAGGGGATCGTGTGCTGTCGGCAATTTCCGGCCGGTCGCGCTCGAGGCCCAGTTACGATTGCAGTGCAATCATTTCCCCGGTAAAATGCAATCATTGATTGCAATCTGGGGGGTAAATATGGCTACCAATCTTGTGGTGCGAAATGTTGACGAGGATGTTGCCTTGGCACTGAAACAACTGGCGGCAGCTCATGGAAGAAGCGCTGAAGCCGAGCATCGTGAGATTTTAAGAACAGTTCTGCAACGCCCGAAGCGTCGGTCTGTTGCCGAGATTCTCTCGAGCATGCCAAATGTTGGTGAAGACTCCGACTTCAATTGCCGAAACGGGTAAGAGCCGACATGTACCTGGTCGACACCAATGTCATCAGCGAGGCCCGAAAGGGGAAAAAGGCGAACCCCGGTGTTCAAAAGTTTTTCCAGGCGATCGAAGCTGAAGACCTCTATTTGTCAGTGCAAACAATAGGTGAAATTCGAAGAGGGCTGGAGAATATCCGGCGTCGCGGCGATCTTCCCCAGGCCAGGAAGCTTGAAAAATGGCTTGATTTGGTCGTGGCGGATTACGCCGACAGGATATTGAGCTTTGATGAAGAATGCGCCCAGGTGTGGGGCCGGCTGATGTCGCCTCATCATGAACATCCAATAGACAAACAGATTGCGGCGATCGCACTGATTCATGACTTGACATTAGCAACCCGCAACGTCGATGATTTTCGCGGAACTGGTACGAGAATAAGCAACCCCTTCGTTTAACAAATCAATTCCTGTGATGCATCTCGTTTGAAAGGCCGCTTTGGGGCAACGCGAGCGTCGCTTTGGGCACTTTGCTGACCTCGGATGCTTCACGAAGCAGGCGTTTCAACGCACCGCCTGATTGGCGGCCGGCTCGCCGGACGGCAACTCCCACGCCGGATACCAAAATCCAAAAGAAAGAGCCGCCGGATTGTCGTCGCGGCGGCTCCTTGCTTGTGTGTGGCTTTTGCGTCAGTCGATCGTCAGCGATGTGGTGGGCTTCTTCGGCGTGGACTGCTTGCCGTCGTCCTTGGCCTTGTCGCCGGGGCAAGCCCAGGCTGAGGCTGTTGCGAGGGAGAACACGACGGCAATCAGGGTTGCGATGCTTTTCATGTGTGACCTCCGTGGGTTGGCTGCGGAACGCACAATCTATCCTTGTGGCTGAAACATTTCAAGTGAAAACTGTCCGCGCAAGACCCTTTTCTTTGTGTGCCAAAGCCCGGTGCGTCAGCCGGTGATCTTGCGCTTCACCGCGCGCGTCACCATGCGCAGGCGCTGGGCCAGCGGCAGACGCTTGAAGTTGGTCTTCACCGCGCCCTGGGTGAAAGCCGTGCGCTTCGAATAGTCCATGATCAGGTCGACGATCACGGCGCGGCCGTTCGCTGCGAACTCGCGCGCCCGGGCGATGGCGCCGGCTACCTCGCCGTTGTTCTCCACCCGGATGTATTCGGCACCGGTGGCAATCGCGACGCCGCCGAAGTCGATCGCACCGAGCGCCGTGCAGGGTTTTCGGTTGAAGGGGATCTGCTGGGCCTGGGCGATCTGCGACAGTTCGCCGTCGTGGAATACGTAGTAAATCAGGCCGAGACCGAGCCGGGTGGCCGAGACGATTTCCATGCAGGTCATGGTGAAGGCGCCGTCGCCGACGATGGCGAACACCTCGCGCTCCGGATTGACCAGCCTGGCGCCGATGGCGGCCGGTACCGCGTAGCCCATGCTGTTGAAGTCGGTGGGCACGATCAGGCACTTGGGCTGGCGTACCGGGAAAAGTTCGGCGGTCAGGTAGGTGTGGTTGCCGTCGTCGACCACGGCGATCGCGTCATCGGGGACTGCCGCGCGCAGTGCGTTGAAGAACACCGCGGGATTGACCTTGCCGCCACTGTCGTGGCGCAGCCACTCGTCGTTGTAGGATTTCTTGTCGCGCTGTATGCGGGCATGGAGTTCTCCATTCGCCGTGCGCGCAGTGCCAATCTTCCGCAATTCCGCCAGCAGCGCATCGAGCACCGCCGCGGCATCGCCTTCGAGTGATACCGCCGCCGGGTAGTTGGCGCTGAAGACTTGAGGGTTGATGTCGACGTGCACCAGATTGGGCGGCACCGTGACGCCGAAGCTGCCGGTGGCGATTTCCGCGAAGCGGGTGCCCACCGCCAGCATGCCGTCGCAGCCGGCAAAGGCATTGCGCGCGGCGGGTACGGCCGCGGCGCCGAAGCCGAAGCCGGTATGCAGCGGATGGTTGGCGGGAAACACCGAGAGTCCTTGCAGCGTGGTCGCCACCGGTGCCTGGAGTAACTCGGCGATGGCGCGGGTCTGCTCGTAGGCGTCGCGTGCGCCCCAGCCGACGAACAGGCCGGGCTGCTTGGCCGCCAGCAGCATTTCGGCGGCACGCCGGATCTCGCCGGCAGCCGCCCGCTGCGGCTTGGCGATGGCGGGCGCGGCGGGAATGTCCGGCACCTCGCCGGGAA
>JAIOPW010000375.1 GCA_021413665.1 Rhodocyclales bacterium
ACGGTGGCGCCGGAACGCGAGGCTCTGCGCGCCCGGCTCGGGATGGCTTGACCTCGCCCTTGCGCATCGCCCTCCTGGCGCAGGCTCTCGGCGCGACGCTGGCCGCCGGGCTGGTCGTGTTGTTTTTCCCCGCCCTGCGGGATCAACCGCTGGCAATAGCGTCCCTTCAGGGGCTCTGCGCTGCGCTGTCAAGCCATCTTCTGCGCAGCCCGGTCTGGTGGCTGCCAATACATCTCGGCTTCATGCCGCTGGCGGTGCTCGCGCTGGGTCTCGGCCTGCCTTCATGGATCTGGCTGGCTGGATTCACCATGCTGTTGCTGACATTCTGGCGCACCGACCGCAGCCGAGTGCCGCTTTACCTTACCAACCGGCTCGCCGCCGATTCCCTGTCAACGCTCCTGCCCGCCACGCCGGTCACAGCCGTCGATCTCGGCTGCGGCGATGGCGGCCTGCTGCGGCGCCTGGCGCTGGCGCGTCCCGATTGCCGTTTCGTCGGCTTCGAGCATGCGCCGCTACCTTGGGTCTGGGCCCGCATCTCCTGCCGCGACCTGCCCAATGTCGAGATCCGCTTCGGCAATTTCTGGCCCCATCCGCTGGGCGATTACGCGCTGGTCTATGCCTTTCTCTCGCCCCACCCCATGCCTCGGCTTTGGGCCAAGGCCAAGGTCGAAATGCAACCGGGGGCACTGCTGGTCAGCAACAGCTTCGCAATACCTGGCATCCAGGCGACAAGCACCGAGGAGGTCGCCGACGGACGCAGTACCCGCCTCTACTGCTACCTGCCTGCCGGCTGACTATCCCATGACGCCTGCCCGCAAAGCGGCATCCCAGGCGCGCAGAACACCGTCCCGGCCCTTGACGAGACCCGGACAGTCCGCTGGATACCGTCCCGGCCTCAAACGGACCGGGACATAAACCGGGCGATTGCCTCGCATTTTCGGCCATCGAAGGCACAGGCCATACCCAATAATCCCCCTCACCCAGACCCCGGCCGCACGCCGGGATCGACGAGAGGTCACACATGGCAGACATCATCTGCGTCATCGGCAACAAGGGCGGCACTGGCAAGACCACGATATCCCACATGCTGTGCCAGGGCATGGGTCTGCTTGGACAACGCTCGGTTTGCGTACTCACCGACAGTTGCCGCGAGCCGCTGGATCCGGCCGGCCGTCGCTATCTGGTTGCCGACGCACGATCGCGCGAGGCGCTGACCAAAGTGACGGGAAAGATCCGCTCGCTGAAATCATGGATGGGCGTCATCGACGGCGGCGGCAACCGTACCGAAATGGACCGCAATCTCTACGGCGTGGCCGATCTGGTGCTGCTGCCATTTCGCGATTCGCACGAGGACATCCGTACCGTCATCCGCGATCTGGAGATGTTCCCGCGCGCCTACGCGGTGCCGTCGCAATGGCCGACCAATGTCTGGCAGCGCGAAGCGGCGGAAAAGACGATCGATGAGTTCCTCTCGCGCTTCGGCGACCGCATCCT
>JAIOPW010000168.1 GCA_021413665.1 Rhodocyclales bacterium
GCCACTGGCGCTGGCGGTCGGCTTCGACAACTTCAGCCGTTTGCTGGCGGGCGCGCATGCCATGGACGAGCACTTCTTCTCCGCGCCACCGGCGGAGAACCTGCCCGGCCTGCTTGCCCTGCTGGAAATCTGGAACAGCAATTTCCTTGGCGCCGAGACCCGCGCCCTGCTGCCCTACAGCCAGTCGCTCGGGCTGCTGCCGCGCTACTTGCAGCAACTGGAAATGGAATCGAACGGCAAGCCGGTGGACCGGCAAGGTGCGGCGCTGGATTGCAGCACAGCCCCCGTACTCTGGGGCGAGCCGGGAACCAACGGCCAGCATGCCTTCTATCAGTTGATCCACCAGGGGGGCCGCCTGATTCCCTGCGAATTCATCGTCTGCAGGCACCCCGACTTCGCCCTGCCGGGGCACCACGAAAAGCTCCTGGCCAACTGCTTCGCCCAGGCTGAAGCCCTGATGCGCGGCAAGACCCTGGCCGAAACCACGACGGAGCTCACGGCGGGCGGCATGGCCGCCGAGCAGGTGGCACGGCTCGCCCCCTGTCGCAGCTTTCCCGGCAACCAGCCGTCGACCACGTTGCTGCTGCCGCGTCTCGATCCCTTCACGCTGGGCGCCCTGCTGGCACTCTATGAACACAAGGTGTTTGTCGAGAGCATCATCTGGGACATCAACCCCTTCGACCAGTGGGGAGTGGAATATGGCAAGCAACTTGCCGGGCGCCTGCTGCCCATCATCGAAGGCAAGGCACCGCTCGCCGGCCTCGACAGTTCGACCGCGGGGCTGATCGCCGCCGCCAAGTCGTGAAGCCCTGCCGCCGGGCCGCCCCAAGGCAGGGCAACTCAAAACTACGGAGCGGCAAAGCGGCGAACCGTCGTCACCCCCTTGCCTGGCAAGGGGGATGGGGGGAATGTAGTTGAAGGTCCTGTTCGCAACTTCGGAGCTGGCGCCATGGGTCAAGACCGGCGGCCTCGGCGACGTTGCCGGTGCTCTGCCAGCGGCATTGCGCGCGCTGGGCATAGACGTTCGCGTGCTGGTTCCGGCCTATCCGGCGCTGCTGAAGGATTTCCCCGACGCTGAAACAGTGGCCCAACCGCACCGACTCGGCGGGCTGCTGCCTGCTCCGGCGCTGAAGCAGGCGCTCGCAGCCGACGGCACGCCGCTGCTGCTGCTCGATTACCCGCATTACTTCGACCGTCCCGGCAACCCCTATCTGGGTCCGGAAGGACGCGACTGGCTCGACAATCACCTGCGCTTCGGGCTGCTGTCGCGCGTCGCGGCCTGGATCGGCTCGGCGGCCAGCACGCTGGAGTGGCAGCCCGACGTCATCCATTGCCACGACTGGCAAACCGGCCTCGCCGCCGC
>JAIOPW010000376.1 GCA_021413665.1 Rhodocyclales bacterium
TTTCCAGCGCCCATGCCGGGCGTCGCAACGTGATGGCCGCCGCGTGGTCGATGCCGCTGGATTTCGATCCGCCCAAGGTCGCGGTGGTGATCGACAAGGCGACGCTGACGCGCGAGCTGGTCGAGGCCTCGGGCGAGTTCGTGCTCAACGTGCCGTCGCGGCGGCAGGCGGCCATGACACTGGCGGTCGGCACGCAGTCGGGAAGGAAAATCGACAAGTTCCTGAAAGTCGGCGCCCGCGGTACGGCGGCAAGCGTGGTCGGAGCGCCACTGATCGACGATTGCCTGGCCTGGCTGGAATGCCGGGTCATCGCCGAACCGCACATCCAGCAGACTTACGACCTGTTCCTCGGCGAGGTGGTCGCGGCCTGGGCCGATCCGACCGCGTTTTCCGACGGCCGCTGGCACTTTCCCGATGCGCAGCGGCGCAGCATCCACTACCTGGCCGGGGGCAGCTTTTTCGCCACAGGGGACGCGTTCGAGGTTTAGCCGACGCGGAAGGGCGACACCCCGATCAGCCAGGCGTGGCCGAAGAACGCAAACAGCGCCCAGGCGGCGAAGCCTATCCCCACCACCGCCGCGTCACGCGGCCCGCCACGGACCGGATACGTGCGGCCGGCTACCCGGTCACGACGCCGGGCCGCAATGAAATTGGCCACCGCCCAGACCAGGAAGGCGCCGAACAGCGTCACGTCCGCCAGCGTGCCGTTGGCCAGCAAATGGGCCAGCGCCCAGATCTTGACGCCCGCCACCATCGGATGGCCGACCGCCGCCTTGATGCGGCTGCCCGGCAGGTAAGCCGCCACCAGCAAGATGAAGGCCGGCAGGGTCAATGAAGCCGCCAGATGCCGCGTCCAGATCGGCGGGCTCCAAAGTACCGGCGAATCCGCGCGGGCCAGGCCGAACCCCCAGATGACAAGACTCAGCCCAACGATCGATATGAGTGAGTACACACCTTTCCAGCCGTTTTCGCCACGGCGGGCAAGCTGCGCATCACGCCAGCCAGGGGCGACGATGCGTACCGAGTGGGTCCCCAGGAAGATCAGCAGGCCGAGCATCAGGTAAGTCATGGCGCCTCTTTCCGCAACAGTGAAGTGCGGCAATCTTACTTGCGATTTCAAGGTTTCGGGGCCATCTTGGTGCCATCACCCACAGGAGAAATCCATGTCCAGCCGCCGCCTGCAACAAATCATCCGCTCCGTCGCCACCTCCGATGGCGCCGGTGTCAGCCTGCGCCGCAGCCTCGGCCAGTCGCAGGCCGCGCGCGTCGATCCCTTCCTGATGCTCGACGAGTTCTCCTCCGACGACCCCGACGACTACATTGCCGGTTTTCCGTCGCATCCGCATCGCGGCTTCGAGACCGTGACCTACATGCTCGACGGCCACATGCTGCACGAAGACCATCTCGGCAATCGCGGCGACCTGCTGCCGGGCGGCGCGCAATGGATGACCGCCGGGCGCGGCATCATCCATTCCGAAATGCCGCAGCAGGAAAGCGGTCGCATGCGCGGCTTCCAGCTCTGGATCAACCTGCCGGCCGCCGAGAAGTTGAAGCCGGCGCACTATCGCGATATCCGTCCCGAGGAGATCCCCCGGGTGGCCCTGCCCGGCGGCGGTGCTGCGCGGGTGATCGCCGGCAGCATCGTGGTCGACGGCCGCGAGGTCGCCGGTCCGGTGCAGGGCTTATCGACCGAGCCGCTCTACATCGACGTGCGCCTGCCTGCGGGCGGCCACTTTGCCCAAGCACTTCCGGCGGGGCACAGTGCCTTCGTCTATGCCTACGAGGGAAACCTGGCCATCGGCTTGATCCACGATTCTCGCCCATTGTCGGCACAGGATGCCGGCGTACTCTCGATGGGCGAACGGGTCGAAATCCGGGCGCCAGCCGGTCCCGCCCGCTTCCTGCTGCTGGCCGCGCGACCGCTGGGCGAACCCGTGGTCCAGCACGGCCCCTTCGTCATGAACAGCCGGGAGGAAATCGAACAGGCCATCGCCGATTACCGCAACAACCGGCTGGTGTGAGCGATTTCTTTCTACCTCCCTCTTGAAGAACGGGGGATTAGGCACTATTATTAGCACTCGCTGGCGATGAGTGCTAATAGTTTGCCCTTCGCCCGATTCAGACCTGCGGCCCGGCCGCAGCGGCTACTTTCTGTAACAACCCAGCCTAGAGGAGATCAACCCCATGAAAATTCGTCCTTTGCATGATCGCGTTATCGTCAAGCGTCTCGAAGAAGAGAAGAAAACCGCTTCCGGAATCGTCATTCCCGACAACGCCGCCGAGAAGCCCGATCAGGGCGAAGTCCTGTCTGTCGGCTCCGGCAAGATTCAGGATGACGGCAAGGTCCGCCCGATGTCGCTCAAGGTCGGCGACCGCGTATTGTTCGGCAAGTACTCCGGCCAGACCGTCAAGGTCGATGGCGACGAG
>JAIOPW010000377.1 GCA_021413665.1 Rhodocyclales bacterium
ACCTCGTCGGTCGCCGGCCTGCTGTCCACGCCCGGCATGGCGGCCTACAACGTCAGCAAGCACGGCGTGGTGACGCTCTCCGAAACGCTGTTCGGAGAACTCGCCGCGGCCAAGGCCAGGGTCGGCGTCTCGGTGCTGTGCCCGGCCTGGGTGCCGACCGGCATCCACCAGTCCGCGCGCAACCGGCCCGACCGCTACGGCAGCGCCGCGCCCGCCGCCGGCCTTTCCGCCGCCTACGAAGAGCGCATGGGCCAGGCCGTCAAGTCCGGCCGCCTCACCGCGACCGACATGGCCAGCGAAGTCTTCGCCGCCGTCATGGAAGGCCGCTTCTACGTGATCCCCCACCGCAAGATCAACAACGCGATCCAGTTGCGCACGGACGACATCATGAACCTGCGCAACCCGACGCCGCTGGCATAGCAGGAGAGCCCCCAAATGAAAGCGTTGATTTGCGAAGGCTACGGCCCAATAGCCAATCTGGTCGTCAAGGATGTCCCCTCCCCCGTGCCCGGCCCGAAGCAGGTGCTGATCGAGGTCAAGGCCGCTTCCGTTAACTTTCCCGATGCGCTGATGGTGCAAGGCCTCTACCAGGTCAAGCCGCCGCTGCCCTTCACGCCGGGCGCCGAGATTTCCGGCATCGTCAAGTCGGTCGGCGCCGAGGTCAGGCACTACAAGGCCGGCGACCGCGTCATCGCCCTGACCGGCACCGGCGGCTTCGCCGAGGAATGCCTGGCCGAATCGGCAAAGACGATGCCGCTGCCGGCGGGCATGGATTTCGACGCCGGCGCCGCGCTGGTGCTGACCTATTGCACCTCGCTGCATGGCCTCAAGGACTGCGGCCACCTCAAGGCCGGCGAAACCCTGGTGGTGCTCGGCGCCGCCGGCGGCGTCGGCATCTCGGCCATCGAGATCGGCAAGGCCATGGGGGCGCGCGTGATCGCCGCCGCGTCGAGCGACGACAAGCTGGAGCTGTGCCGCAAAGTCGGCGCTGACGAGACGGTGAATTACGGCACCGAAAACCTCAAGGACCGCATCAACGAACTCACCGGTGGCAAGGGTGCCGACGTCGTCTATGACCCGGTCGGCGGCCCCTACACCGAACCCGCCGTGCGCGCCCTGGCCTGGCGCGGGCGGCTGCTGATCATCGGCTTTGCCGCCGGCGAGATCCCGAAGATCCCGCTCAACCTCGCGTTGCTCAAGGAGCGTTCGCTGGTCGGCGTGTATTGGGGCGAATCGACCAGGCACGATCCGGCCGGCCACCTCGCCAACCTGCACCAGCTCAACGAATGGTTCGCCGCCGGCGTGATCCGCCCCGTCGTCAGCGAACGTTTCCCGCTCGCCGCAGCAAAGGACGCCATCGCGAAGATCGCCAACCGCGAGGTCAAGGGCAAGATCGTCGTCAATCCCAGCTACCGACCATAGAGAGCCGTACCAGCAAGTGACGCTTGTACTTCCGTTCGTGGTGAGCTTGTCGAACCATGAACGGCGCTCGGTGCCTGCCATTCGCCCTTCGACACGCTCAGGACGAACGGCTAGAAAACGCGTCAGCCATTTATCCGAACCTCAACAGACAGCAAGGAACATCATGGAACAGCGCACACAGTTTTACATCGACGGCCAGTGGATCGCCCCGGCCGGCAAGGGCAGCATCGAAGTCTTCTCGCCCACCGACGGCGCCCTGCTGGCGACCGTGCCGCAAGGCAATGCAGCCGACGCCGATGCTGCGGTGATGGCCGCACGCCGCGCCTTCGACACTTGGAGCGTGACGCCCGCCGCGGAGCGCGCCGCGTACCTCAGGAAAATCCAGGAAGGCCTCAAGGCCCGCACCGATGAGATCGCCAAGACCATCACCCTGGAAATGGGCATGCCCTACAAGTTTTCCCAGCGCATCCAGGTCGGTTCGCCGACCGCCAGCTTCGGCATGTATTCGAAAATGCTGGCCGACTTTGCCTTCGAGGAAAAAGTCGGCAACTCGAAGGTGGTGCGCGAAGCAGTCGGCGTCGTCGCCGCCATCACGCCCTGGAATTACCCGCTGCACCAGATCGCAGCCAAGGTCGCCGCGGCACTCGCCGCCGGCTGCACCGTGGTGCTCAAGCCCTCGGAAGTCGCGCCGCTCAACGCCTTCCTGCTGGCCGAGATCATCCATGCCGCCGGCGTGCCGGCCGGCGTCTTCAACCTGGTCACCGGCTACGGCCCGGTGGTGGGCGAAGCCCTGGTCACGCACAAGGAGGTCGACATGGTCTCCTTCACCGGTTCGACCCGCGCCGGCACCCGTGTCTCGGAACTCGCTTCGGCCACGGTCAAGCGCGTTGCGCTGGAACTCGGCGGCAAGTCGGCGGCAATCATTCTCGACGACGCCGACTTCAATGTCGCGGTGAAGGGCGTGGTCGGCAATTGCTATCTCAACTCCGGCCAGACCTGCACCGCACATACCCGCATGCTGGTGCCGGCCGCGCGCTACGCCGAAGCCGCCAGGCTCGCGGTCGAAGCCGCCCAGGCCTACCGCGTCGGCGACCCCATGGCGGAAGGCACCACGCTCGGCCCGCTGGCCTCGAAAATGCAGCAGGACCGCGTCCGCGAGTACATCGCCAGGGGAATCGCCGACGGCTGCGAACTGCTGGCCGGCGGCGCCGGGCTGCCCGAGGGCGTGAATCCGGACGGCTACTACGTGAAGCCGACCGTGTTCGGCAAGGTGAAGTGGGACGCCACCATCGCCCAGGAGGAAATCTTCGGCCCGGTGCTTTCCATCATCGCCTACAGCGACGAAGAGGACGCGATCCGCATCGCCAACAGCACGGTCTATGGCCTCGCCGGCGGCGTCTGGTCGGGCAGCGACGAGCACGCCGAAAAAGTGGCGCGCCGCATCCGCACCGGGCAGGTCGAAATCAACGGCGGCACCTTCAACCTGTATGCACCCTTCGGCGGCTACAAGCAGTCGGGCAACGGCCGCGAGCTGGGCAAGTACGGCCTGGAGGATTTCCTCGAATTCAAGGCCATGCAGTTCCGCCCGGCACCGAAGGCGTAGGAAGGCGTGAACCCTTTCCAGGCGATGGGCGGGACGGCGAACGCCGTCCCGCCGGCGCCGACTTTCGGCATGGCCGGGCGTCCGCTCCGATCCCGCGCCGCGGACCTGCGGCCTACTCGGGTCGCAGCAGTTTCTTCATGAAGCCTTCGACATAGGCCGGACGCAGCGGCTTCAGGATGTAGCCACTGGCGCCACCCGCAATCGCGGTCTCGACAAAACCCTTGTTCGGGTTGCCGGTGACCATGACGACCCTGGTCTTCGGGCTGGCTTGCCGGATCAGGGGAAGCGCCTCCAAACCCGACATGCCGGGCATATCGACGTCAAGGCTGACGACGGTCGGGTGAAGCTTCTCGACCGCGTCGACAGCCTCCTTCCCGTTGCCGACGGTCTTGAGGACCGTCAAGCCGATATCTTCCAGGATGCCCTTCAGCAGCAGGCGCATCGAGCCGCTGTCGTCTACCACCACGGCCGTTGGCGCCGCCCGCCCGGACGCGGCCGGTGCCTTGCCGTCCGGCGCGGAGGCCGCCCTGGTGACAAGCCGCCGGGCAGCCTCGACCTGGCTGAGTTCTTCGAGAATCTGGGGCTGGGAAAATGGCTTCTTGAGAAAGCCCCAGGCCCCCGCATCCGCGGCCCGGCCCTCGAGGTCGGCCTCGTTCGAGCCGGTAATCATCACCACGTCGGCATCCGGCACCGACGCGTGCAACTCGCGTAACAGCTCCAAGCCGTTGCGGCCGGGCAGGTTGTAATCAAGGCAGACCAGGTCGGGGCGGTGCTGGCGGACGCTGTCGACCAGGGTCGAGCCCTCGGCAAGCATCGCCACGACCTGATGACCGCTGCTCTCGAACAAGGCCGCCAGGATCTTGCGCATTGAAAGATTGTCATCAACGATCACGATTTTCATGAGTGCACCTCCGGTGGCCTTCCCGATCCCTCGACATCGCCGATAGCTGATTGCGTCAATGGTACAGGAACGGATTTTGCCGGCGCGTTCGACCGTTCCCGTGCCGACAGCGCCCAGGACTTGATTCCGGTTGCGCCCGACTACGTAGAACCCGCAGTTTCTCGCGCGATCCGTGGATCAAGACCACACTTTGGTAGTGGTATTCTGCAAGCCTGTGCGATCGATGCTATAAGCAGAGGATCGGACTAAGCCACATCTTCACCTGTTTTCAGGTTTCTCCGGAGGCTCCAGTCTCGTGCCGCAAGCAACCATCCTGATCGTCGATGACGAACCCACAAACCTGGCGCTGCTGACGCATCTGCTGCGACCGGAATATCAGGTGCGCGCCGCCAACTCCGGAGAAAGCGCCCTGCGCGCGGCAGCAAGCGAGCCGCGTCCGGATCTGGTGCTGCTTGACGTGATGATGCCCGGCATGGACGGCTACGAAGTACTGCGACGCCTGAACGAAGACCCCGCCACCGCAGACATCCCGGTGATCTTCCTGACCGCCCTGGCCGACATCGACGACGAGGAACGAGGCCTGCTGCTGGGCGCGGCCGATTACATCGCCAAGCCGGTCAAGCCTGTCCTGGTGCTGGCCAGGGTGCGCACGCAACTTGAAGCCAAGCAGGCGCGCGACTGGCTAAAAAACCAGAACGCCATCCTCGAAGCCGAAGTCGCACGGCGCATGGCCGAGAACGATTTGACCCAACTGGTCAGCATCCGGGCGCTGGCCCACCTGGCCGAGACGCGCGATCCCGAGACCGGCAATCACATCCTCCGTACGCAGAACTATGTTCATCTGCTGGCCTTGCGGCTGAGGCAGCACCCGCGCTTTTCCACCTTTCTCGATCAGCGCAACATCGATTTGCTGACGAAGTCGGCGCCGCTGCACGATATCGGCAAGGTGGGCATACCCGACAGCATTTTGCTGAAGCCCGGCCCGCTCACGCCCGCCGAGTGGACGATCATGAGGACTCACGCCAAGCTGGGTTCGGACGCCATCGAGCAGGCCGAGACCGATGCCGAAAAGCCCGTCGCCTTTCTTGTCCTGGCCAAGGAGATTGCGCACTGGCACCACGAGAAATGGGACGGTAGCGGCTATCCCGACGGCCTGAGCGGCGAGGCTATCCCCGTCGCCGCGCGCCTGATGGCCCTGGCCGATGTTTTCGACGCCTTGATTTCGGTGCGGGTGTACAAGCCTGCAATGTCCTACGCCGAAGCGCGCGACATCATCGCCGCCGCGCGCGGCAAGCACTTCGACCCGGACGTGGTCGATGTATTTATTGCCGGCTTCGATGAATTTGTCGCCGTCGCCGAGCGTTATTGGGAGGAGGCTTGAGCCATGCATCAGCCTCTCTTCAGTGAGACCGATGCGCGCACAAGGCGCGGGATCCGGTTGTCAGGGATGTCGCTGCATGGTTTCCTGACGCGACTGATCTGGCTTTGCATAGTGCCGCTGATACTGGTGGCGTCCTACCTGGCCATCGACAGCATTCGCACCATCCAGTCCGAACTCGACGCGGAGGCCGCCAACCTGGCGAAGAACTTTGCCACCGCCATCGACCAGCAACTGGAAGCGCGCGTCAGCGCCCTGAAAATGCTTGTTGCGTCACCTGCGGCCGACGATATTTTGCGCCGGAAGGATTTCTATCAAGAGGCCCAGGCGTTTCGTCAGGGCTTTGGCGGCCATGTCGTCCTGGCCGACCTTGAGATGCGCATGCTGTTCAACACGCGCGTACCCCTCGGCGCCGCACTACCCATGCTGCCGCGTCCAAAAGGTCGCGCCGCGGCACCCGAAGCGCTGCAAACCGGCGCGCCGGCTGTCGGCGATGTCTTCCTCGGTCCGATCGCCGAAGAGCAACTGGTTGCCATCGCCGTACCCGGCAAGCGCGAAGGAATGACAAGCTTTCTCCTGCTCGGCGTCTTCGAAACCCGTCAGTTCCAAAGTCGCCTCGACCAGGTGGCGCTGCCAGCCGGCTGGTCCCTTGCACTGGTCGACGGCAACGGCGCGACGATCGCCCGTCGTGCGCCGCCGGGTATGGATGGCGCCACCGCAGTCGATGGCAGCGGTCGCTTCGTCGTCAAGTCGGCGCTTTCACCGTGGTCCGTGGTGCTCGAGATACCGCGCGGCGTCTATCGCGCGCCGCTGGTCACGGCGGCCTCGGCGCTGGCGATACTCATCCTGGGTGCAATCCTGACCGGGGTCCTCGGTGGCATGGTCGCCAGCCGCCGGCTCGGCGAATCGATGGCGTCGCTGGCGAAGACACCGACGCCCGACGACCCGCCTCCCGACATTGCCGAAATCGCCGTGGTGCGCCGGGTGCTCGACGAAGCTGCGACGAAACGCGCCAACGCCGAGGCGGGACTGCGCGAAAGCGAACAGCGCTTCCGGCTGGCGGCATCGGCTGGCCAGGTCTGGGATTGGAACATCGTGACGAACGAGGCCGGATTTCCCCAGGAATTCTGGGGGCAACTGGGATATGCGGCTGCGGATATCGGCAACCCGGCTGACATGTTCGAGTCGGTTCTGCATCCCGAGGATATCCCGCTCTGGCAGCAGGCGATGAAGGACCATGTCACCCGCCGCCTGCCTTACGACCTGGATTACCGCGCGCGCGCAAAGTCCGGCGAGTACCGCTGGTTCCACACCTCGGGACAGGCGCACTGGGACGAAACCGGCCGTGCCACATACATGGCGGGAACCACATTCGACATCACCGAGCGCAAGCGTGCGGAGCAGACCAACCGCGAACAACTGGACGAACTGGTGCGCTGGCGGGACCTGATGCTTGGCAGGGAGGAACGCGTGCTGCAACTCAAGGCGGAGGTAAACGAACTGCTTGCGCGCCAAAGCCAGCCCGCCCGCTATGCAACCGGGGACGACAAATGAAGCCGGCGACGGCACGTCCCTGGCGGCTTCGCGCGCAGTTGTTCGGCCTGAGCCTGGTCATCGCCGTGCCGCTGATCGTTCTGCTTGGCTACAACCTGTACCGCGGCGCCGAGCGCGACAAACACGAGTTGGGCGCGGCCGCGCTACAGCTCGCCCACGTCGCGGCGCAGAACGCCGAATACTTCCTTGCCGAGGCGCAGCGCACGCTCGAAGTTCTCGCCCAGCGTCCGGCCGTGCTCGCCCTCGATCGAAATTCGTGCGATTCGCTGCTTGGCGATATCCAGAAGCTGCAGCCAAGCTTTCGCCACGCCATGACGGTGAATCGCGACGGCCGGATCGTTTGCCCGGCGACGGCGGCCGGACCGAGTTCCATCGCCTGGTTGAACCAGGTGCGCGACACCATGCAGTTCACCATCAGCGCACCCGCCGCCGACCCGGGCAGCAAGCGATGGATGGTGACGCTCGCCTATCCGTTGCGCGATGCCGGCGGGACCTTCATCGGCGCGACCGCGCTGGTAATCGATCTCGAAGACTATCCGCTGCTGCCGGTAACCACCGCCCTGCCGAAGGGAGCGGTGGCCGGTATCGCCAGTTATGCCGGCGTTGTGATCGCGCGTTCCCGTGACGCCGGACGGCCCGTCGGCAGCAGCACCCTTGAATCAAAGCTCCGGGCCGCCGCGCTCGTCACCAAGAGCGGCCAGCTCGAAGTCGCCGGGAGCGATGCCATACCCAGGATATACGGCTACACGCCGATCACCGGCAGCGGCTGGTATGCAGTGGCCGGGATTCCCGCAACCGAAGTCTATGCCGCGCGTCGCGCCAGGTTTATTGAAGGCGCGCTGCTGACGCTCGCGGCGCTGCTGCTGGCGGCGGCTGGCGCGTATGCCGCCGGCCGGCGCATCGAACAGCCGCTGCGTCGCATGGCAGACGTCGCGGGCATGGTCGAGGCGGGGGATCGTGCCGCGCGCGCGTCGCTTGCCGGGGCAAGCGAGACGGTCGTGCTGGCCTCGCGCTTCAATGCCATGCTCGACGCGCTGGATGCCGGCGAACGGCGCGCGCGCGAGACGCTGGAAAACATGCACCTGATCGCCGTGGCGCTCGACGAGCACGGCAATGTGACCTTCTGCAATGATTTCCTGCTCGAACTGACCGGTTGGCGGCGCGAGGAACTGCTCGGCCGCAACTGGTTCGACGCGGTTGTTCCAGACTCCGGCGCGGTTCGAGCGGCATTCGAACACGCACTGGGCGACGGCAACATTCCGCTTCACTACGAAAACGAAATATTCACGCGCCGGGGCGAGTGCCGTTTGATTTACTGGAACAACACCATCCTGCGCGATTCGGCGGCAAGAATCGTCGGCACCGTCAGCCTGGGGGAAGACATCACCGAGCGCACGCGGCTGGAGCAGGGCAACCGAGCGCAGTTGGAGCGGCTGGCGCGCAGCGAAGCGGACGGCAAGCGGCTACTGGAGCTTGCCGAGCGCTCGCGCCGCGCATTGCTGAGCGTGCTCGAAGATCAGCGGCTCGCGGAACAAGCGCTGCGGAAAAGCGAAATGAGTTACCGCGCGCTGATCGAGAACGCCGCAGATGCAATTGTTGTCGTGAACCCGGATGGCCGACTCTGCCAGGTCAACGCGCGCGCTTGCGAGATGTTCGGCTACTCCGCGGAGGAGTTCATTGGAATGCCCGCTTCGGCTATCGTCGCGCCGGCCGATGTCGCGGGGCAGAGGGAGACGTTTCGACGCGTGGCGGCCGGTGAGCGCGTGTCCGTCAGCCGCTCGTATCGGCGCAAGGATGGTTCGGTTTTCCCGGTGGAAATCAACGCGTGCCAGACAGTCGACGGACTGGTCCTGGGCATTGTGCGCGACGTCACCGAGCGCAAGCGGGCGGAAGACGAAGTCCGCCGCCTGCACGAGGAACTGCGGCGGTACGCCGCGGACCTCGAACAGCGCGTGGCCGAACGCACCGCCGCGCTGGAAGCCGCAAAAATCCGCGCCGAGGCGGCCGACCGGGCCAAGTCGGGCTTTCTCGCCACCATGTCGCATGAACTGCGCACGCCGCTCAACTCCATCATCGGCTTTACCGGCGTGCTGCAGCAGAAAATTCCGGGGCCGCTGAACGCCGAACAGGAAAAGCAGCTCGGCATCGTGCGCAATGCCTCGCGCCACCTGTTGGAGCTGATCAACGACGTGCTCGATATCTCCAAGGTGGAAGCCGGCGAGCTGAGCCTCGCCAGCGAGCGCTTCGACCTGCGCGAACTGCTGCTGCGGCTGGGCGAGACGTTTTCGCCGCAGGCCGCGCGCCGGGGCCTGAGCTACGGGCAGAAGATTGCCGAAGGCGATCTGTTCGTCAGCGGTGATTCGCGGCGCGTGGCGCAGGTGCTCGGCAACCTGATCGCCAACGCCCTGAAGTTCACGCCCGGTGGCGGCATCACGCTCGACTGCACGCGCCGGGACGACGCCTGTATCATCGCGGTAAGCGATACCGGCGTCGGCATCCGGCCCGAAGACATGAACCGCCTGTTCCGGCCGTTCAGCCAGATCGAGAACGGCCTGACCGGGCTGCGCGAAGGAACCGGGCTGGGCTTGGCGATTTCGCGGCACCTGGCGCAGGCCATGGGGGCGACGATTCAGGTCGAGAGCGAATGGGGCAAGGGCAGCCGGTTTTCCTTCACTCTGCCCATGGGAGGCAAAGCGTGAACATTCTGGCCATCGAGGACAACGAGCAGAACCTGTATCTGCTGCGCTTCCTGCTTGAGACGCGCGGGCACCGCATTGCCGAGGCGCGCGACGGTCCAGAGGGCATCGCCGCGGCCAGTGCGACGACGCCCGATCTGATCCTGCTCGACATCGAGTTGCCGCAAATGGACGGCTACGCCGTGGCGCGAACGCTGCGCCAGAATCCGGCGCTGGATGCGGTGCCGATTGTCGCGGTAACGTCCTATGCCATGAGCGGCGATCGGGCGAAGGCGCTGGCCGCCGGTTGCGACGCCTATATCGAGAAGCCGATCGATCCGGACAGTTTCGCGGCCGAAGTGGAAGCCGCCGCGGCGGCCGGGCGCGCGGATCGGGAGCAAGTTTCATGACGCATGTGCTGGTGGTCGACGATATCGACGAGGCTCGTTACCTGCTCAAGGCGCTGCTGGAAGGCAACGGCTACCGGGTGACGATCGCGGGCAACGGACTGGAGGCGCTGGCGGCGGCGCGCGCCGATGCACCCGATGTGATCGTGTCCGATGCGCTGATGCCGAAGATGGACGGCTTTGCCCTGTGCCGCGCCTGGGTGAGGGATGATGTACTGAAGGCCATTCCCTTCATTTTCTATTCCGCGACGTACACCTCGCCCGAGGACGAGAAGCTGGCGCTGGTGCTGGGCGCGGTGCGCTATCTCATCAAGCCGCAGGAGCCGGAGGTGTTTCTCGATGAACTCAGCCATGTGCTGAAGGCATGGGCGAAGCGCCCCGCGGCCGAACCCGCCGCGCCGCTCGACGATTCGGCCTTCGCCGCCCTCCACGACTCGGTGCTTGCACGCAAGCTCGAATCCAAGCTGGCGAAACTGGCCGCCGCGAACCGCAAGCTGAGCGAGAGCGAAGGAAAATTCCGCCAGTTGTTCGAGAGTTCGCGCGATGCCCTGATAGTGCAGAAGCTGCCATCGGGGCGTTTTGTCGACGCCAATCAGGCGGCGCTGGACTTGTTCGGGGTTGCCAGCAAGGACGCTTTCATCGCGCTTCCACCACTGGACCTGTCGCCGGAACGACAGCCGGATGGACGCCTTTCAGCCGACAGGGCACGCGAGGTAATTGCCGCCACCGAGGGCGAAGGCCTGAAGTTTTTCGAGTGGGAAAGCCGACGCCTGAACGGCGAAACCTTTGCCGCCGAAGTGCTGGTGAACCGCATCGAGCGGGATGGACAGGCATTTCTGCAAACCACGGTGCGTGACATCACCGCGCGTAAACGAATCGAGAACGATCTGCGGAATTCGGGCGAGAGCCTGCAACGGCTGCTCGACTCGATGGCCGAGGGCACCTATGGAGTCGACACCAAGGGCAATTGCACGTTCATCAACCGGGCGTTCCTCGACATGCTCGGTTACCGGCACGCCGACGAAGTGCTCGGCAAACACATCCACGAAGTCATTCATCATTCCCATGCCGATGGCCGTCCGTATCCGGCAGGCGAATGCAGAATGTACAGCGCCTATGTTGCCGGGCAATCGGTCCAGGTTTCCGACGAAGTGTTCTGGCGCCGTGATGGCACGTCGGTTCCAGTGTCGTATTGGTCGAATCCCATGCTCAGCAATGGTGAAGTGGTGGGTGCGATCTGCACCTTCACCGATATTACCGAGCGCCGGCAGGCCGAGGCGCAACTGCGCAAGCTGTCGCTGGCGGTCGAGCAAAGCCCGGAAAGCATTGTCATCACTAACATCGATGCCGAAATCGAGTACGTGAATGACGCCTTCCTGCGAGCCACCGGCTACAGCCGCGAGGAGTTGGTCGGCCAGAATCCGCGTCTCCTGCATTCGGGCAGGACGCCCAGGGAGACCCATCTCGCGATGTGGGCCGCGCTGAGCCAGGGCCGGTCGTGGAAAGGGGAGTTCCACAACAAGCGCAAGGACGGTGGCGAATACATCGAGTTCGCCAATATTGCGCCCCTGCGTCAGGCCGACGGGACGATCAGCCACTACGTCGCGGTGAAGGAAGACATCACCGAGAAGAAGCGCATCGGCGAGGAACTGGATGCGCATCGGCACCATCTGGAAGATCTGGTGGCGCGGCGCACGGCGGAACTGGTTGCCGCGCGACAGCAGGCCGAAGCCGCCAACGTCGCCAAGAGCGCCTTTCTCGCCAACATGAGTCACGAGATCCGCACGCCGATGAACGCGATTATCGGCCTCAGCCACATCCTGCGGCGCGACGGGGCGACGCCGCAGCAAGCGGAGCGGCTGGACAAGATCGACGGCGCCGGACGACACCTGCTCTCCATCA
>JAIOPW010000380.1 GCA_021413665.1 Rhodocyclales bacterium
CATGGGCGGGGCGACGACGCCCATGGAGACGATGTACTTGAGGGCTTCATCGACATTCATGTCGAGTTCGATCACGTCTGCCCGCCTGACAAAGAAGAAGAAGCCATTGACCGGACTGGGCGTGGTCGGGATGAAGACGCCGACGTGCTCTTCCGGCAGCATGTCGGCCACGTCGCGCGCCGGATGGCCGGTCTGGAAAGCGACCGCCCAGGCCTCGGGATGCGGATAGCGGACCAGCAGCACTTTGCGGAAGGCGACGCCACTGCCGGAAAACAGCGTATCGCTGACCTGTTTGACACTGTAGTAGATCGATTTCACCACCGGAATGCGGGAGAGCACGCCCTCCCAGAAACGGACCAGCTTCTGGCCGACGATGTTGGTCGTCACCAGGCCGGTGAGAAACACCACCAGCAGCGTCAGCAGGGCGCCGAGACCGGGGATATACATGCCCAGCAGGTGCTCGGGATGTATCGCCTGTGGCAGCAGCAGCAGGGACTGGTCCATGGAACGGACGATCAGGGACAGCACCCAGGCGGTGATCGCCAGCGGAACCCAGATCAGAAGTCCGGTGATGAAGTATTTTTTCAAGGCGGCTCGGGTCAGCTGTTTGCCGCGCAGCTACCCGTGCCACCCTGACAGGGCGGCGGGCTGTCGCTCTTGCTGTCGGTGGATTTGCATGCACCGCCCTTGAAGTCGGTGGCATACCAGCCGCTGCCCTTGAGGTGGAAGCCGGGCGCGGTCAGTTGCTTGGCGAAATTCTCGGTCTTGCATTCGGGGCAGGTGGTCAGCAACGGGTCGCTGACTTTCCGCATGACCTCTTCCTCAAAGCCGCAATCGGTGCAGCGATAAGCGTAGATCGGCATGGCATTCTCCGGGATTCTGGCAAAGGGTCGGATTATAGCTGAAGGGCCTTGGCTGACCGGTCGCGAGACCGGTAGCGCCCAATAAGGGAAATGCGGCCTCCGGGGCCGGATTTCAAGCCTAAAGAGTGGTTCCCAAATACGCCTGGGTCAGCGGTTTGCCCCAGATCAGGGCGATGGCTCCGGCGGCGGCGAGGTAGGGGCCGAAGGGGATCGGCACGTTGCGCCCCTGGCCGGCAAATACCAGCAAGGCGATGCCGACCACCGCGCCGACGAAGGAGGAAAGCAGGATGGTCAGCGGTAGCATCTGCCAGCCGAGCCAGGCACCGAGTGCGGCCAGCAGCTTGAAATCGCCGTAGCCCATGCCCTCCTTGCCCGTGGCCAGCTTGAAGCCCCAATAGACTGCCCACAGGGAAAGGTAGCCGGCCATGGCGCCGATTACCGCGCTCTTCAAGTCCGTGAAGACTCCAAAGGCGTTGAACGCCAATCCGACCCAGAGCAAGGGCAGGGTAATGTCGTCCGGCAGCAACTGGGTATCGAAGTCGATCCCGGTCAGCGCCACCAGCGCCGCGATGAACAGCATTGCCCCCAGGCCGGCGGCGGTATAGCCGAAATGCCAGGCGGCGAAGGCGAACAGCACTCCGGTGGTGGCTTCGACCAGTGGATAACGGATGGAAATCGGCGCCGCGCAGCCCTTGCAGCGTCCGCGCAACACCAGCCAGCTGAGGATGGGAACGTTCTCCAGGGCCGCGATCCGATGGCCGCATTGCGGGCAGCGCGAAGGCGGCCGGGCCAGCGACAGGGTTTCGAACACGGGCGCAGCTTCGCCCCTGAGGTCCGCGCACTGTGCCGCCCAGTCCCGCTCCATCATGATCGGCAGGCGATGGATGACGACGTTGAGGAAACTGCCGACCACCAGGCCAAGCAATCCGGCGGCGAAGGCAAATCCCGCCGGATCGGCGAACAAAGCGGTCATTCGCGGCGCTCAGTTGCCAACCGGGATGCCGGCTTAGTTGACAACCGAACCCAGCTTGAAGATCGGCAGGTACATGGCGACAACCAGGCCGCCGATGAGGATGCCGAGGAAGACCATGATCATCGGCTCCATAAGGCTGGATAGCGCTTCGACCGCTTCGTCAACCTCGGCTTCGAAGAAGTCGGCGGTCTTGCCCAGCATCGAGTCGAGCTGGCCGGATTCCTCGCCGATCGCGACCATTTGCGTCACCATCGGCGGGAATACGCCGGAATTCTCCATGGCCGCCGTCAGGCTGGAGCCCGTGCTGACCTCGCCCTGAATCTGCTTGGTCGCCTGGGCATAGACATAGTTGCCCGAGGCGCCGCCAACCGAATCCAGCGCATCGACCAGCGGCACGCCGGCGGCGAACATCGTGGACAAGGTTCGCGTCCAGCGCGCTATCGATGACTTCTTGATCAGGTCGCCGAAGACAGGGAGTTTGAGCGCGTATTTATCGACCGCGATCTGCAACGCCCTGGAGCGCTTGAAGAGTTGAATCAGGCCGTAAATGGCCGCGTAAATGCCGCCAAAGATGAAGTGCCAATTGGCGGTAAAGAAGTCGGAGATGGCGATCACGATTTGTGTCGGCGCTGGCAATTCGCCACCGAAGCTGGCGAACACCTGCTTGAACGCCGGCACCACGAAAATCATGATCACCGCCGTGATCACGAAAGCGACCACAAGGATGGCGATGGGATAGAACAGGGCGCCCTTGATCTTGGACTTGATGGCCTGGATCTTTTCCTTGTAGGTCGCCAGGCGATCAAGCAGCGTGTCGAGAATACCCGCCTGCTCGCCGGCCTCGACCAGATTGCAGAACAGGGCGTCGAAGTATTGGGGGTATTTGCGGAAGGCGGAAGCGAGGTTGGAGCCGGTTTCGACATCGGACTTTATGTCGAACAGCAGCTTGGCCAAGGCCGGGTTGTTGGTGCCCTTGCCGACGATGTCGAAGGATTGCAGCAGCGGTACGCCTGACTTGACCATGGTAGCCAACTGGCGCGAGAAGAGCGTGATGTCCTTGTCCGAGACTTTGCCGCTGGAGCTGGTTTTCCGCTTCTTCAGTTTGGAGATGGTGATGCCCTGGCGGCGCAGGGAGGCGTTGGCCGCCGATTCGCTGGCCGCCCTGATCTCGCCCCGAACGACCTTGCCGGCCTTGTTCTTGCCCTCCCAGGAAAAGTCGGATTCCTTCGGGGCTTCTTTCTTGGTTGCCTTGCCTGCTGTGGCCATCGGCTGCTCCTGCTTGAATTTTTGGTTTTGGCCGCTGTGCTTGACGCCAAAAAACCGGCGCCAGCCTCCACTAAAACTACATACAGGGCATTCTACGCCCTGAGTATGCCGAGAGTATCACTCTCCGGCGGGGCGGTGAAGACGTACCATCTTGATCTTTCGATCCTGTGTTTGCACGATCTCCATCGCCACACCGCCGGCGCGCAGGCCTACCCCCACCTCGGGAATG
>JAIOPW010000381.1 GCA_021413665.1 Rhodocyclales bacterium
CCTGGCCCTGCACGGCGAAATGGAACAGCGCGAGCGCGACCAGGTGCTGATCCAGTTCGCCAACCGCAGTTGCTCGGTGCTGGTCGCCACCGACGTCGCCGCGCGCGGCCTCGACATCGACCAGCTCGAAGCGGTGATCAACGTCGATGTCACGCCGGACACCGAAATCCATGTGCATCGCATCGGCCGCACCGGTCGCGTCGACCAGGAAGGATGGGCCTTCAGCCTGGTCAGCGGCCACCAGATGGCGCGCGTCGACAACATCGAGAAGGCGCTCGGCCATGAAATCGAATGGCACCTGCTGAGCGAACTGCGCGTCGCCGGCAAGTCGCGCAAGCCGCTGCTGCCGCCGATGGCCACGCTGCTGATCCTCGGCGGGCGCAAGGAAAAGATCCGTCCCGGCGACGTGCTCGGCGCCCTGACCGGCGAGGCTGGCTTCAGCAAGGAGCAGATCTGCAAGATCAAGGTCACCGAGGCCAGCACCTATGTCGCCGTCGAACGCGGCATTGCGAAGGAAGTCGTGCGCAAGCTGTCGGCCGGCACGGTCAAGGGCAAGCGGGTGAAAGTGCACCTGCTGCAGGAGACGGCGGGCGCATGAAAACGCCCAAACGGCTGCAGCCGCTGGTGGCCGAAGGCCTGATTGACGAGGTCGTGCGCCAGTTGATGAGCGGCAAGGAGGCGACTGTCTACATTGTCCGTTGCGGTGAAGAAATACGTTGCGCCAAGGTCTACAAGGACGCGAAACAGCGCAGCTTTCGCAAGAGCGTGTCCTACCAGGAAGGCCGCAAGACCAAGAACAGCCGGCAGGCGCGGGCCATGGCAAAAGGCTCGCGCTATGGCAGGGAAATGCAGGAGGAAGCCTGGCAAAGCGCCGAGGTCGATGCTCTGTATCGACTGGCCGCCGCCGGGGTGCGCGTGCCGCAGCCGCACATTTGCCACGAGGGTGTGCTGCTGATGGATCTGGTGACCGATGCCGATGGCCATCCGGCGCCGCGGCTGAACGATATCGAACTGTCCTCGGAGCAGGCGCTGGAATTCCATGCCGGGTTGCTGCGGCAGGTGATCCGCATGCTGTGCGCCGGGATCATCCACGGCGACCTGTCCGAGTACAACATCCTGGTCGGCGGCGACGGCCCGGTCATCATCGATTTGCCGCAGGCCGTCGATGCCGCCGGCAACAACAACGCCGGGCCGATGCTGGAACGTGACGTGGCCAATCTCGCGAGCTACTTCGGCCGTTTTGCCCCCGAACTGGCCGACAGTGAATATGGCAAGGAAATCTGGCGCCTGTATCAGGCCGGCAGCCTGAGCCCGGACAGCGAACTGACCGGCCGCATCGAAGTCGAGCATCGCGTCGCCGATGTCGGCGCGGTGCTGGAGGAAGTCAAGCTGGCGCAGTTGGAGGAAGAGCGCCGGCAACTGTACCGGGCCGGCTGATCGCACCGTACCACCAGCGCCGACTATTGCAGAATGACCACGATGACCGCCGCAACCCACACCGAAATCATCGCCGCCACCCGCAAGTGGCTGGAGCGGGCCGTGATCGGCCTCAACCTCTGCCCCTTCGCCAAGGCGGTGCACGTCAAGGACCTGGTGCGCTATGTCGTCAGCGAGGCGCAGGATACCGATGCCCTGCTCGACGACCTCGAACGCGAATTGAAATTCCTCGTCGACGTCGCGCCGGAACAGGTCGACATGACCCTGCTCATGACGCCCGGCGTGCTGGCCGACTTCGACGAGTTCACCGACTTCCTCGACCTGGTCGAAGTCGTGCTGCGCACCCACGGCCTGGCGGGAGTGCTGCAGGTGGCGAGCTTCCATCCCGACTACGTTTTCGCCGACGCCGAAGCGGACGACGTCGCCAACTACACCAACCGTGCGCCTTACCCGACGCTGCACCTGATCCGCGAAGCCAGCCTGGCCCGCGCCACGGCGGCCTTTCCCGACGCCTCCGAGATCTACCTGCGCAACATCGAAACCCTGCGTGCCATGGGGCTCGAAGGCTGGCGTGCGCTGGAGGTGGATCCGCCGGCGAAAGCGAAGCCATAGGCCGCACCATGCCCGCCACCGAACCCGCATTCCTGCTGCGCGAGGACGAAGTCGAGATCAGCGCCATCCGCGCCCAGGGTGCAGGCGGGCAGAACGTCAACAAGGTCTCCAACGCGGTTCATCTGCGCTTCGACATTCGAGCCTCTTCGCTGCCCGGGGAAATCAAGGCGCGCCTGCTGCAAGTCAAGGACCAGCGCATCAGCGCCGACGGCGTGGTGGTGATCAAGGCCCAGCAATACCGCAGCCTGGAGCGCAACAGCTTCGCCGCCATGGAGCGCCTGCGCGAACTGATCGCCGAGGCCGCCTTCATCCCCCGCACGCGACGCGCCACCAAGCCGACGCGCAGTTCGCAGAAGCGTCGCGTCGATAGCAAGACCCTGCGCGGCAAGGTCAAGGCCCTGCGCGGCCGCGTCAGCGATTCCTGACG
>JAIOPW010000409.1 GCA_021413665.1 Rhodocyclales bacterium
GAGGGCAGCAGGGTACCGGCCGCCGTTGCGCCGGCGATCGCCGTGCTGCCGAGCAGGAATTCGCGGCGGTCAAAACGGGATTTTTCGTTCTTTTGCATGTTCATTCTCCTCACTTGAAAGTTTGCTTTGCCTGACGCTGAACGCTACGCGCCGGTTTCCGTTTTTTGGAGCCCAATCTCAACACTTCCGCCCCTGTGCGTCAAGCCATATCACAGGCCGCCGTCGGGGTGTTCCGGTACAACGGTTCAACGCAGCTTGAAGCGCTGAATTTTTCCGGTTGCCGTCTTCGGCAGTTCCGTGACGAACTCGACCCAGCGCGGGTATTTATAAGGCGCGAGCTTTTCCTTGACGTGCTGCTTGAGCGCATCGCTCAAAGCCTCCGAAGGCTGGATGCCTGCCTTGAGCACGACGTAGGCCTTGGGCTTGATCAGTTCGTCGGTGTCGGCGTGGGCGACGACGGCGGCTTCGAGTATCGCCTCGTGGCTCATCAGCGCGCCTTCGACTTCGAAGGGCGAAACGTAGATGCCGGACACCTTGAGCATGTCGTCGGACCGGCCGCAGTACTGGAAGTAGCCGTCGGCGGATTCGATGTACTTGTCGCCACTGCGCGTCCAGTCGCCCATGAAGGTATGGCGCGACTTCTCGCGGTTGTTCCAGTACATGGCAGCCGAACTCGGACCGTTGATCTGCAATTCGCCGATCTGGCCCGGCGACACAGGGTTGCCGTCTTCGCCGATCAGGCGCACCTCGTAGCCCGGGACCGGCTTGCCGGTGGTGCCGTAGCGCACTTCGCCTGCACGATTGGACAGGAATATGTGCAGCATCTCGGTGGAACCGATGCCGTCGAGGATCTCGATCCCGAGCAGTTCCGTCCAGCGCCGGCCAATATCCGCGGGAAGGGCTTCACCGGCCGAGGTGCAGACTCGCAGACGTGGTACATCCGCGCGCTTGAGCATGTCGGGACTGGCCAATAGGGCACCATAAAGCGTCGGCACGCCATAGAAGATCGTCGGCTGGTGCTGGCGAATTCTCTGGAACACGGCCTGCGGCGTCGGGCGCTCCCCCATCAGCACGGTGGTCGCACCGACCGCCAGCGGGAAGGTCAAACCATTGCCCAGGCCGTAGGCAAAGAACAGCTTGGCGGCGGAAAATACCACGTCGCTCTCCTGGATGCCGAGTATCGCCCTGCCATAGAGTTCGGCGGTCTGGATCAGGTGCGAATGCAGGTGCACTGTTCCTTTCGGCGTGCCCGTCGAGCCGGACGAATAAAGCCAGAAGCAGAAATCATCGCAGGTGGTCGGCGCCGGCTCGAAGTTCGGGCTGACGCCCTTCATCAGGTCGCCGAGGCAGGGGTTGCCTTTGCCGTCGCTGCCGGAGACGATGACATGGCGCAGCGTCTTGTGCTTGGCCACGATGGGGGCGAATGTGGGCCATAGCGCCTCCGAAACTATCAGGGCCCTGGCGCGCGAATCGCCGAGCATGAAATCGTAGTCGGCCGTCGTCAGCAGGGTGTTGGCCGCGATCGGAACGATGCCGGCCTGGATGCTGCCGAGAAATGCGGTCGGAAAGTCGATGGTGTCGAGCAGACACAACAGCACACGGTCCTCGGCTGCCAGGCCCATGCCACCGAGCACGTTGCCGAAGCGATTGACCCGCTCGGCCAGGTCGCCGAAGGTATAGCTGCCATGGTCGTCGATGTAGGCGGTCTTGCCTCCCCGCCCCGCCTGCAGGTTGCGCTGGATCAGATCCCAGGCCGCGTTGTACTGGCGCGGAAATCTGACTCGCGGTGGCGATGTGCCGTGATCGGCCGAGCTCAGTTCTGGCATGACTATCTCCTCCTCTGCTGTGTAGCGGGCATTTATCGAATTATGCAAATGCTTTGCTGCGTGTTGCCGGCAATGCTCTCCTAGCTGAAGGCCTGGATTCCAGTCTGTGCGCGGCCGAGGATCAGGGCATGGACGTCATGGGTGCCTTCGTAAGTATTGACCACTTCCAGGTTGACCACATGGCGGATGACGCCGAACTCGTCGGAAATGCCGTTGCCGCCGAGCATGTCGCGCGCGACGCGGGCGATGTCCAGCGACTTGCCGCAGGAATTGCGCTTCATGATCGAGGTGATCTCGACCGCCGCCGTGCCTTCGTCCTTCATGCGGCCGAGGCGCAGGCAGCCCTGCAGGGCCATGGTGATCTCGGTTTGCATGTTGGCCAGCTTGAGCTGCACCAACTGGTTGGCGGCCAGCGGGCGGCCGAACTGCTTGCGATCCAGCGTGTACTGCCGCGCCGTGTGCCAGCAGAACTCGGCGGCGCCGAGTGCGCCCCAGGCGATGCCGTAGCGGGCGGAGTTGAGGCAGGTGAACGGGCCCTTGAGGCCGCGCACGTCGGGGAAGGCGTTTTCTTCAGGACAGAACACCTCGTCCATGACGATTTCGCCGGTGATCGAGGCGCGCAGGCCGACCTTGCCGTGGATCGCGGGGGCAGACAAGCCCTTCCAGCCCTT
Organism: Rhodocyclales bacterium; assembly: GCA_021413665.1. Classification (GTDB taxonomy): domain Bacteria; phylum Pseudomonadota; class Gammaproteobacteria; order Burkholderiales; family Rhodocyclaceae; genus Sulfuritalea. The sequence goes on from JAIOPW010000409.1 coordinate 2,498, forward strand.
CTCCAGCACGAAGCCGCGGATCTGGCCGCCGTCGTCCTTGGCCCAGACCACGAAGACATCGGCGATCGGGCTGTTGGTGATCCACATTTTGGAACCGGAAATGCTGTAGCCGCCATCAACGGCGCGGGCGCGGGTGACCATGCTGCCGGGGTCGGAGCCGTGGTTCGGCTCTGTCAGGCCGAAGCAGCCGATCAGTTCGCCGGTGGCCAGCTTGGGCAAATATTTCTTGCGCGTGGCTTCGTTGCCGAACTCGTAGATCGGCACCATGACCAGCGAGCTTTGCACGCTCATCATCGAGCGATAGCCGGAATCGACGCGTTCCACTTCGCGCGCAGCGAGGCCGTAGCAGACATAGTTCATGCCGGCGCCGCCGTATTCCTCGGGAATCGTGGTGCCGAGCAGGCCCATCTCGCCCATCTCGCGGAAGATGGCGGGATCGGTCTTCTCGTTGCGAAAGGCCTCCAGCACGCGCGGCGCCAGCTTGCCTTGGGCGTAGGACGCGGCCGTATCGCGCACCATGCGCTCTTCCTCGGTGAGTTGCTGATCGAGCAGCAGTGGGTCTTCCCAGTTGAAACTTGCCTTGCCGGCCATAGCGTTTCCTTCTCTCAGTATTCAGTGAATTGTCATGCCGCCGTCGGCGGCGAGGATTTGGCCGGTGACGTAGGCCGAGGCGTCGGAGGCGAAAAAGAGGAAGACCGGCGCAATCTCCTCCGGTTCCGCCCAGCGACCCAGGGGAATGCGGTCGAGGTACTTGTCCTTGAACTTTTCGTCGGTGCGGATTACTTCGGTCATGGGCGTCGCGGCACCCGGAGCAATGGCGTTGGCGGTGATGTTATACCGCGCCAGTTCCTTGGCCGTGCTCTTGGTCATGCCGAGGATGCCGGCCTTGGCGGCGCTGTAGTTGATCTGGCCGATGGTGCCGAGCACGCCGGCAGCGGAGGTGACGTAGATGATGCGGCCGTAGCGGCGTTCGATCATGCCGCCGACCACCGCCTGCAGGCAGTTGAAGGCGCCCGTCAGATGCACGGCGACCACCTGGTTCCACTGCTCCGGCGTCATCTTGTGCAGCATCGCGGTACGCGTGATGCCGGCGTTGTTCACCAGGATATCGATGCGGCCCCAGGCGGCATTCGCCTTCGCCGCAGCGGCTTCCACTTGAGCGCGGTCGGCAACGTCGCAGGCCACCCCGATCGCCGTACCGCCAGCGCCGACTATCGCCGCCGCAACCTTCTCCGCGGCTTCGCCGTTCATGTCGATCACTGCGACCTTGGCGCCCTCGCGGGCGTAGGCCGCCGCCACCGAGGCGCCGATGCCCTGCCCGCCGCCGGTGACGAAAGCCACCTTCCCTTGAAGTTGCATTCGATCAGCCCTTCGGCTTGGCCATTACCTGCTCGGCGAACTTGTCGTCGAACAGCGCGCCTTCCGCCACCAACTGGCGGAACTTGATGAAGTCGATGACGTCCTTGCCGGTCGGCTTCTTCGCGTCGAATGCATTGAAGCCCAGCCAGGCTTCGTGGTTCATGTTGGCGGCGAGCCAATGGCGATTCGGCAGCTTCATCTGGTCCCAGAAAAACTTCTTCTTGCCGCGGATGCCGTCGATCGAGTTGATCAGGCAGTTGGGGAACAGGTTGGCGAACTTCCACACCAGGCGATTGACTTCGGCGTCGAGCAGCTCGAAATCGGTCTTGCACTCGGCCATCAGCGCCTTGGCGGCGGCGACCTTGTCGGCGGCGACGGGCTCGCCATAGACGATCTCGCCGTCATCGACGAAGGTGTCGGTACGCACCAGCGGGTTCCTGACCCACTGACCGTCCTTCTTCAGCACCGGCACGGCCTTGGTGACGAGGCCCTTGGACTTCATCTTGTAGGCGCTCCAGGTCTCGCAGGAGATGCAGTTGTACATCGCATCTTCCATCGACAGGAACCAGGGCAGGAAGTCGGTCGAGCCGCCCACCGGCGCGGAGCCGTGCTTGGGACCGGCCTGGCCGAATACCGCGAGGTCGGAAGTCACGGTGATGTCCGT
>JAIOPW010000410.1 GCA_021413665.1 Rhodocyclales bacterium
GGAGCACACATGAAACGCATGCTTTTCAATGCGACGCAGGCTGAGGAACTCCGCGTCGCGATCGTCGATGGTCAGAAACTGATTGACCTCGACATCGAATCAGCCAACAAGGAACAGCGCAAGAGCAACATCTACAAGGCCGTCATCACGCGCATCGAGCCCAGCCTCGAAGCCGCCTTCGTGGACTATGGCGCCGAGCGCCACGGCTTTTTGCCTTTCAAGGAAATTTCCCGCACCTATTTCAAGCCCGGCGTCGATGCCGGCAAGGCGCGCATCCAGGATGTCCTCAGCAACGGCCAGGAACTCATCGTCCAGGTCGAAAAGGACGAACGCGGCAACAAGGGCGCGGCGCTGACCACCTACGTCTCGCTGGCCGGCCGCTACCTCGTGTTGATGCCGAACAATCCCCGTGGCGGCGGCGTTTCGCGCCGCGTCGAAGGCGATGACCGCGAGGAACTGCGCGATGTGATGGACCAGCTGGTCGTTCCGCCGGGTACCAGCCTGATCGCCCGCACCGCCGGCATCGGCCGCGGGCTCGAAGAACTGCAGTGGGACCTCAACTACCTGCAACAGCTGTGGACCGCCATCGACGGCGCGGCCAAGGCACAGTCCGGCGCCTTCCTGATCTACCAGGAATCCAGCCTGGTCATCCGCGCCATCCGCGACTACTTCCACGCCGAGATTGGCGAGATCCTGATCGACACCGACGACATCTTCGAACAGGCGCAGCAGTTCATGGCGCACGTGATGCCGGGCACGGTCAATCGCGTCAAGCGCTATCACGACGACGTGCCGCTGTTCTCGCGTTTCCAGATCGAGCACCAGATCGAATCCGCCTACTCGCGCCAGGTCACCCTGCCCTCCGGCGGCGCCATCGTCATCGACCATACCGAGGCCCTGGTCTCGGTCGACGTCAACTCGGGCCGCGCCACCAAGGGCAGCGACATCGAGGAAACGGCGCTGCGCACCAACTGCGAAGCCGCCGACGAAATCGCGCGCCAGTTGCGCCTGCGCGACCTTGGCGGCTTGATCGTGATCGACTTCATCGACATGGAATCGACCAGGAACCAGCGCGAAGTCGAAAACCGCCTGCGCGACGCGCTGCACTTCGACCGCGCCCGCGTCCAGACCGGCAAGATCAGCCGCTTCGGCCTGCTCGAACTCTCGCGCCAGCGCCTGCGTCCGGCGCTCGCCGAAACCAGTTACATCACCTGCCCGCGCTGCACCGGCACCGGCCACATCCGCAGCACCGAATCCGCCGCGCTGCACATCCTGCGCATCCTCGAAGA
>JAIOPW010000411.1 GCA_021413665.1 Rhodocyclales bacterium
TCGTAGTTGAGCGACATGAGCCGGCGTTCGTAGGCGGGACGGAACTTGTTGAGCGTGTCGACCATCGGGTTGCAGGCGCTGTTGCCCAGCCCGCAGTGGCTGGCGCCCTGCATCAGGCGGTGCAGCTTGAACAGTTCGTCGATGTCGTAGGGCGAGCCGTGGTTGCGCGCGATCTTGTCCATCAGGTTGCGCACCAGCGTCGTGCCGACCCGGCAGGGGGTGCAGAAGCCGCAGGACTCGTGGGCGAAGAAGTGGGCGAAATTGCGCGCCACCTCGAACATGTCGCGGGTTTCGTCGAAGACCATGAAGGCGCCGGCGGTGGGCAGGTCCTCGAAGGCGATTTTGCGGTCGAACTCGGCCTCCGCCAGGCAGACGCCGGAAGGGCCGGAAACCTGCACGGCGAGGGTATCGGTGGCGCCGCAGTCGGCCAGGACCTGGCGCACGCTGACACCGTAGGGATATTCATAAATGCCCGGCCGCTCGCAGTCGCCGCTGACTGAAAGGATCTTCGTGCCGCTGGATTTCTCCGTGCCATGTTTCAGGTACCAGGCGGCGCCGTGGGTGGCGATCAGACATGCAGCGGCCAGTGTTTCGACGTTGTTTACCGTGGTCGGCTGGTCGAGGTAGCCGCGGCTGACGGGGAAGGGCGGCCGGATGCGCGGACGGCCCGGCTTGCCTTCCAGCGATTCGATCAGGGCCGATTCCTCGCCGCAGATGTAGGCGCCGGCGCCGAGGTGAACCTCGATGTCGAAGTCGAACTCGGTGCCGAGGATATTTTTGCCCAGCAGCCCGGCCTGTCGCCGTGCCGCCAGCGCCGACTCCCGGCCTGTCGCCGTGCCGCCAGCGCCGACTCCAGCGGTTCGAGCAGGTAGCGGTACTCGCCGCGCAGGTAGATCAGGCCCTTTGCAGCGCCGACCACCAGGCCGGCGATGCTCATGCCTTCGAACACCAGATCGGTATAGGAGGTCAGCAGCACGCGGTCCTTGAAAGTGCCCGGCTCGCCCTCGTCGGCATTGCAGATGACGTAGTGGGCGGGGTTGTCGCCGCTGCCGGCGGCGTTGCGGCAGGCCTCCCATTTCTGGCCGGTGGAAAAGCCCGCACCGCCGCGACCGCGCAGCTTTGCGTCCTTGATCCCGTCCAGCGTATTTTCCGCGCCGCGCTCCAGCGCCGCGGCCAGCGCCTGTCCGGGCACCAGTTCATGGCCGAGCAGGATGTCCTTGCGGCGAATGTTGTCCTCCACCGCGAACCATTCGGCCGGCCAGTCGGCTACCGGCGTTTCGTTGCGGATCAGGCCGACCATTTCGCCCAGGCGGGCCTGGGTCATGCGCGTCACGGCGCGGTAATTCACCAGCAATGCCGGCCCCTGGTCGCACATGCCGGTGCAGGAGGTGGTGTTCACGCTGACCAGGTCGTCTTCGGAAACGCGGCCGGGTTCCAGCCACAGTTTCTTGCACATGGCATCCATCAGGTCGGCATTGCCCAGCATGCGGTCGGTGATGTTGTCCGACCAGAGCACGCAATACTTGCCGCGCGGCCTCTTGTGGAAAAAGCTGTAGAAGGAGGCGGTGCCGCCGACCTTGGCGCGCGGCCAGCCGATGCCTTTGGCGATGGCGGTCAGGGTCGGCGGCGAAAGCCAGCCGAGCTGTTCCTGTGTCTCGCGCAGTATCTGCATCAGCCGTGTACCGTCGCGGTGGTGGCGGTCGAGAACGGTGTCGATCAGATCGGTATCGGACATGGCAGTTCCTCATAAAACCGGGGCTGGTGCTTTGCAGCATATCGCTATCGTGTTACGGCAATTTAACCTGGGTCAACAATCCGTGCGGGCCCCCCTGAAATCAGGCAATTGCCGAAAAGCCCCATATTTGTCATTTTCAAGGCATTTTTTCACACTGCGATGCTCGTACTTGCCTGTACCCTTCCCGCCCTTGCGTGTCCGCGCCGCTTTCGTTGCCGCTGCGCCCGGCGATGGACGGCGGCTGACGTGCTTGCGGTTGAATTCAAACTGGATTGTTTCCGGCTCGGCCGGTGTGGAAAGCATAATTGTTGAGCTACGAAAGCCCCTTTGCAGCACTGGGTGACACCCGCGACACCCAGGAGATCGAGGCCAGGGTCGGCGGTATCGTCCACAGCTTTGCGCCCGGCCATGATCTGGGCCGGGTTGCCAGCACCTTCCAACTCCTCGATTGTGCCCTCGACGGCGGCCTGCCCGGCTATCAGAAGCTCAAGACCCTGTATCACAACCGCAGCCACGCCAACGAAGTCGTACTCTGCGCCGCACGCATGCTGCATGGTCTGCATCTGGCGGGCCAGGGGCTGGACGCCGACCACATCGATGCGACGCTGATCGGCGCCCTGATGCATGATGTCGGTTACCTGATGACGGATGAAGAGGCGAGCGGCACCGGCGCCCAGTTCACCGATACCCATGTCCTGCGCGGCGTAGACTTCGTGCGCACGCATCTCAGCGATTTGCCGCCGGATGTGCTGGAGGCCACGACCAAGGTGATTCTGCTGACCGACCACCGCAAGCCTTCCAGTTGGGTCAGGTTCGACAACCGGCAGCAGCAGCGTGCCGCCTATGCGACCGCCACCGCGGACGTGATCGGGCAAATGGCCAACCGCGAGTACCTGGAGCGGCTGCTGCTGCTCTATTTTGAGTTTGAAGAGGCGCAACTGGGCGGCTTTGCCGACATTCATGCCATGCTGGAAGGGACGACGGCCTTCTATCGCAAGATCAAGGCGCGCCTGGACGAGGATCTGAATGGCCTTTCTTCGCATCTGGCGCGGCATTTCAAGGCCGAGCAGGACACTGCCCGGAATTTCTATACCGAATCCATAGACCGCAACATCGATTACCTGGGGCATGTGGTAAAGATGGAACGCGAACGCCGGCTGGATTGCCTGAAACGCGGCGGGGTCGTCGAAAAAGTGCTGGAAATGCAAGGAGGTCACTGAAATGGAACGCATCACGATTTCCCTGGATGCCGAACTGGCCGCCGAGTTCGACCGCTTGATTGCCGAACGCGGCTACAGGAACCGTTCCGAGGCGGTGCGCGACGTGCTGCGGGCGCACCTCGAACAGGCGCGCCGGCAGCGCGGCGAGGCCAGCCATTGCGTCGCCAGCCTGTCCTATGTCTTCAACCACCACGAACGCGACCTGGCGGAGCGTCTCACGGCGCTCCAGCACGGCCAGCACGACCTGACGGTGGCCACCCTGCATGCCCATCTCGATCACGAGAACTGCCTCGAAAGCGTCATCCTGCGCGGCCCAACCGCCGCCGTGCGCAGCTTTTCCGACGCACTGATCGCCGAGCGCGGCGTGCGCCACGGCCAGCTCAACCTGATCGATGTCGAAGTCGATTCCGGCCGCCAGCATCACCACGGCTACAGCCCCGCCGGTCGCAGTCGCGGCCATGTGCATCTGAAACCGAAGACCTGAGCTTGGCGGTACCGGATCACCTCGTTCTCGCCGCACGCGATCTCGATCAGGGCGCCACCTGGCTGGAAGACCGCCTGGGTGTTCCGCTTGCCGACGGCGGCAGGCACACGCGCATGGGCACGTGCAACCGCCTGCTCGGCCTCGGCGAAGGCCTGTACCTCGAACTGATCGCCATCGATCCGCAGGCGCCGCCGCCGGGCCGGGCGCGCTGGTTCGGGCTCGACCGGCCGGAGGACTTGCCGGCGGATCGCCCGCGTCTGCTGACCTGGGTGGCACGCAGCGACGACATCGGCCGCGAAGCGGCGGCCAGCACAGAAGACCTGGGCGAGATCCTGTCGATGGAGCGCGGCGACTATCGCTGGCGCATCACCGCGCCGCCCGATGGTCACCTGCCGGGCGGCGGCCTGGTGCCGACCCTGATCCAGTGGGATGTCCCGCTTCATCCGGCGTCGAGGCTGCCGGACGCGGGCTGCCGGTTGATGAAGCTGGAGGGGTTTCATCCCCAGCCTGCGCGCATCCGCGGTGTGTTGTCCGCCCTCGGCCTGGCGTCGCGGCTGGATGTGCATCCCGGTACTGACGATGCGCCGCAACTGGTTGCCTACGTTCGGACTCCCGGCGGGCTGGTCGAACTCGACTGACGCCGGTCCCCGAAAGGGACTCACCGGCGCGCAATGCGCCGTCGTGCCAGGGCGCGGGCCGCGCCCTGGGCGCCTCGCTTGATTGGCCAGCGATCGATGTTGACGAAAATCAATATATCTTTGGTTAGCGGCCCCCCCCCCGCGCGATGAGCGGTAGAGTAGTGTGGGGATTGTGGTTGAAGTCCATATCGAACGGCAGAATCAAAGCAGCAGTTGCGGAATGAGAAGAAGAAAACTGAAATGAAGTCCGGGCTGGTTACCGCCATGCAGCGCCTCAATGGATGGCGCCTGTGGTTGCTGTTTTCCGTGACGACGGTAGTTGCCGCGGTACTCATCGTTTCGCTGATGGATCTTGCCCTGATGGGCCGGATAACCGCCGATTACGTGCTGACCGGTCTGGTGACGGCGTGCATCGTGGCGCCGGCGAGCCTGTTTCTTTTGAGCGCCCTGCTGCGGGAAATCGCCGGGCAGCAGCAGCGGGACCTGTCGCGCGGCGTCGAAAGCGCCGAGGCTCGCCTGCAAGTGGCGCTGGATTCCTCGGACGAGGGCGTCCTGATGGTGGCGGCGGACGGCCGGGTACTCTCCGCCAACAAGCGTTTTTTCGAACTCTGGCGCGTACCGGCGGAACTGGCGACCGCCGGACAGGATGACCTGCTGCTGGCGCATGTACTCGACCAATTGTCCGATCCCGATGAATTCATGGCCGGCGTGCAGCGGCTTTACGGCAGCGACGCACAGGCCAATGACACGCTGCGGTTCAAGGATGGCCGGGTGTTCGAGCGCTATACGCGGGCTCTGGACCTCGGTGCCGAGCAGGGCCGCATCTGGTGTTTCCGCGACGTTTCGCTCCAGGCACATACGCGTGAGGCGCTGGCCGAGCGCGAGGAGCAATACCGGGCCATCGTCAACCAGGCGGCCGACGGGATCGACCTGGTCGACGCCGAGACCTTGTGCTTCCTCGAAGTCAATGAGGCGGCCTGCCGCATGCTGGGATACCGGCGCGACGAACTGGTCGGGCAGTCCCTGGCCATGATCCAGGGCTGGCGGGACGAAGCCGCCTTGCGTGACGCGGTGGCCGAGGTCATGCGCGACGGCCAGGCGGGCTTCGAGAACCAGCATCGCTGCAAGGATGGCCGCATTCTCGACGTGTACGTCAATACCCGCGCCATTCGCCTGCGTGGGTGTGCCTGCCTGGTGGGCGTCTGGCGCGACATCGGCGAACGGAAGTCCGCCGATGAAGCGCTCAGGCAATCCCGCAACCTGCTGCAAGCCATCATCGACACCGCGCCCATGCGTGTTTTCTGGAAAGACCAGGACCTGCGCTACCTGGGCTGCAACCCGGCCTTCGCCCGTGATGCCGGCAAGACGCATCCGGACGAACTGCTCGGCAAGGACGATTTCCAGATGGCATGGGCCGAACAGGCCGAGCTCTATCGCGCCGATGACCGGGCCGTCATGGCATCGGGCGTCTCCCGGCTCTCCTTCGACGAACCGCAGACCACCCCGGACGGCCGCACAATCTGGCTGCGCACCTCGAAGGTCCCCCTCAGGAACAGCGACAACCAGACGATCGGAATCCTGGGCTTCTACGAGGACATCACCGAACGCAAGCTGGCGGAAATTGCGCTGCGGGAACGGGAAGAAGTCTTCAGCGCGGTCGTCAACCGGTCGGTAGAGGGCATCCTTCTGATCGATGCCGAAACCATGGAATTCACGGAGTTCAACGACGCCGCTTGCGAAGGTCTCGGCTATACCCGCGAGGAGTTTGCGCGCCTTCGCCTTCCGGACGTCCAGGGAAGCATGAGCGCCGAGGACACCCTCGAGAAGTGTTGGGTCGCCGCCAACACGCCGGGTGGTCTGCGATTCGAGAATCGTCATCGCTGCAAGGATGGCAGCCTGCGCGACCGGCATGTGAGCAACAGGCCGGTCCAGGTTCATGGCCGCACCTGCCTGGCACACGTCTGGCACGACGTGACAGAGCAAAAGCGGGCGGCGCAGGCGCTGGCGGAGTCGGGTCTGTTCTTGCGGGAGACGCAGTCGATCGCCCATGTCGGCGGCTGGAAAGCAAATCCGGCAACGGACATGCTGCTATGGACCGAAGAGGTCTATCGCCTGGTCGAACATCCGCTGGACAGCCCGCCAAGCGGACTGGAGGACGGGCTGCGCTACTATGCGCCGGAGTACCTGCCGGAGATCAAGCGCCTCCTGTCCATTGCCTGGGAGCAGGGCACGCCGTTCACGTTCGAGACGGAAATGATCGCTGCCTCGGGCCGCCGCTTCTGGGCCGAATTGCGCTGTGTCGGTCGCGTCGAAGCCGAGAGCGGTGTCTATGTGACAGGCACCTTCCAGGACATCACCGAACGCAAACGCCTTGCCGCCGAATTGATCCAGCGCGAGCAATATCAACGCGCCCTGCTCGACAACTTTCCCTTCATGGTCTGGCTGAAGGATGAAGAAAGCCGCTTCCTGGCTGTCAACGAGGCTTTCGCCAAGGTGTTCGGCTGGCCATCCACAGAGTCTCTGATTGGCAAGACCGATCTGGATATTGCGCCGGCTGAACTGGCGGAACTCTACCGGGCCGACGACCGCGCAGTGCTGCAAAGCGGCACCAGCAAGCAGGTCGAGGAACTGGTCGAAACTGACGGCCGCAGAATCTGGTTCGAGACCTACAAGTCGCCGGTGTCTATCGGCGGCACGGTCATCGGCACCGTAGGCTTCGGCCGCGACATCACCGAGCGCAAGGAGGCCGAGCGCAACCTCAAGCTGGCGGTCGAAGTCGCGCAGGTGATCCTGTGGGAAATGGATATTCCGAGCCAGCAGTTGAAATTCGACCTGAACATGCTGCCGGTGCTGGGGTTGCAACCTGATGACGATCTGGCAACTTTCGCGGCATGGCTGCAGCGCGTCCATCCCGACGAGGCCGGCCAGTTCATGGAGCGGTTCCAGGCTGCCATGCAGCCCGGTGCGGTGTTCGACCTGGAATACCGGCTGCGGAGCAAGGAAGGCGACTATCGATGGATACACACCAGGGGCAGCGTCATCCAGCGCAGGCAGGATGGGCAGCCGGAAATCGCCGTCGGTACGTCCATGAACATCACCGCGCGCAAGCTGGCGGAAGCCGAGCTCGAACGTTACCGTCGGCACCTGGAAGAACTGGTGCAACAGCGAACCACCGAACTGTTGGCCACCGAAGCGCGCGCCACGCGTATCCTGGAATCCGCCGCCGACGGACTGTATGGTGTCGATAGTGAAAGCCGGATCACCTTCATCAACCCCGCCGCCTGCCGCATGCTGGGGTATGGCGCCGAGCAGGCCATGGGCCGCAGCGCCCACGATCTTTTCCATCACAGCTACCCGGATGGCCGTCCCTATCCCGCGGCAGAATGCCTGGCCCGCCAGGCCTGGCGCGCGGGACGCGAATCACGGGTCGATGACGAGACCTACTGGCACGCCGACGGGCATGCGATACCGGTGACACTGGCCAGCCATCCCATCATCGAAAACGGGGAAATCATCGGCGCCGTGGTCAGCATCGTCGACACCAGCGCCCAGCGCGCCGCCGCCCAGGCCCGGGAAAATGCGCTGGCGGCCGCCGAGAGCCTGGCGCGGGCGCGGAGCGAATTCCTCGCCAACATGAGCCACGAGATCCGTACGCCGATGAACGGCGTGCTCGGTTTCGCCCAGATCGGCCAGCGCAATTACCAGAACCCCGAAAAGGCCCGCAACGCCTTCGAGAAGATCCTCACCTCCGGCAACCAGATGCTCGGCGTAGTCAATGAAATCCTCGACTTCTCCAAGATCGACGCCGGCAAGCTGCACGTCGAAGCCAGCGAAATGTCGCTTGGCGACGCCCTCGACCGCGCCCTCGAACTCGTCGCCGACCGTGCCCGCGCCAAGGGCCTCGACCTGCGCCTGGAGAAAGCCGCCGACCTGCCGCCCAGCTGCATCGGCGATCCGCTGCGGCTGGGCCAGGTACTGCTCAACCTGCTCACCAACGCCGTCAAGTTCACCGAGGCCGGCAGCGTCACCCTGTCCGCTGCCCTTCAGGGCGGGCAACTGGTGTTCCGCGTTACCGATACCGGCATCGGCATGACCCCGGATCAGCTCGGTTACGTCTTCAACCCCTTCCAGCAGGCCGACGGCTCCACCACCCGCAAGTTCGGCGGCACCGGGCTGGGCCTGGCGATCTGCAAGCGGCTGGTCGAGCTGATGCAGGGCGAGATCCGGGTCGAGAGCACGGTCGGCGCCGGCAGCCTGTTCGAGGTGCGCCTGCCCTATATCGAGCCGGCACCGCATCCCGCCACCGGGCACGCGCGCCCCGTGACGCTGCCCGACAAGCCGCTGGCGGGCATCTCCATCCTGCTGGCCGAGGACGACCCGATCAACCAGTTGATGCTGGAAGTCAATCTGGAGGATGACGGCGCGCACCTGGTGATAGTCGGCGATGGCGCCACGGCAGTGGAGCGGGTGATCGCCGACGGACCGCAGGCCTACGACATCGTCCTGATGGACCTGCAAATGCCGGTGATGGACGGCTACGAAGCGACGCGGCGGATCCTGGAGCTGGCGCCCGGGCTGCCGATCATCGGCCAGACCGCCCACGCCTTCGACGAAGACCGCGAAAAGTGCCTGGCGGCGGGCATGGCCGCCCATATCGCCAAGCCGATCGATCCGCAGGCGCTGGTGACACTGGTGCTGCGGGTGCTCGCGGAAAGACGCCGGGCGTAGGGGCGGGAGCGGACGTTGCCGAAGGCGACTTGCGGCCATTGCGCCGCATGGTGATTCAACTTTCAGACAGAAGCGGCTATCCTCGCTGTTATTGGCGGTGCCGACAACCGCGTCGCCGGGCATGGCCGGAACAGCAATGGAACCAACAGCCGGGAAACGGGAAGCAGGAGACCAGTCATCAAGACCACAATGATCCGGCGACGGCAGCTTTTCCTCGTCATGGTGCCCCTGTTGGCGCTGGCGGTGACGGCGATCAACCTGATTCACCACGCCTATGTCGATTACCGCAGCGCCACCGTGACCCGGGAAGTGCTCAAGATCGCGGTCGCCGCCGGCGAGCTTATCCATAGCTTGCAGATCGAACGGGGCTCGACCGCCGGCTTCCTGCAATCGAAGGGGACAAAGTTTGCCGATGTGCTGCCTGGCGTTCGCAAGGACACGGACAGCAAGCAACTTGCCTACGCGGCGGAAGCCCGGAATGCGGACCGGCTGGCGGCCCCGCCCTTGGCGGCAGCCGTGGCCAGGGCTGCCGCACGATTAGAGGCGCTGAACGGAGTGCGGCTACGCGCCGACAAGATGGACATCGGCGTTGCCGATGAGATCGCCACCTACACCGATACCATCACCGCTTTGATCGATGTGATCGGCACCAGTGACCGATTCAGCGCCAGCCCGGTGGTGGTGCAACAGGCAGCCGCCCATCTCGCGCTGGTGCGCGCCAAGGAGCAGGCCGGGCAGGAGCGCGCCATGGTAACCACCGCTTTCGCCGCCAATGCCGTGGAACCGGGGCAGTTGCGTACCATCCTGGAGCGTGTCAATCGTCAGGATACGTATCTCGACATGTTCAGCGGCACCGCCGGTGACGCGGAGCGCAAGTTGCTACAGGACAGCCTGGAGAGCGCGGCGGCGAAGGAGGTGCGGCGCCTGCGCGAAGTGCTGATCGAGAAATCGGCCAGCGGTGGCTTCGGGGTGGACCCCGCCCATTGGTTCGCCACGATGACGGCGCAGATCGACGGCCTGCACGAAACCGAGAACCTCGTCGCGCGTGGCGTCGCGGCGACGGCCGAAGGCGTTGCGGCGCGCGGCAGGCAAGGGCTTTATGGCTATATCGCGCTTTCGGTCATGGCCGCCTTGCTGGTGATGCTGGCGTTGCTGCTGCTTTGGCGCCAGCAACGATATGCGCAGGATATGGCGTTGCAGGCGCAGTTCGCCCGCACCGAGCTTGAACTGACGCGCCTCGACGATTCGGTCAAGGATAGCCAGGCGCGGGCGCAGATGCTGATCGACTCGGCGCTGGATGCGGTCATCACCATCGACCAGGACGACCGGATCATCGGCTGGAATGCGCATGCGGAGAGCACCTTCGGCCGTGCGAGCGAGGACGTGATGGGCCGCCCGATGGCCGAACTGATCGTGCCGCCGGCGCATCGCGCCGCACACCATGCGGGAATGGCGCGCTTCCTCAGTACCGGCAAGACGACCATCATCGGCAAGCGTGTCGAAGTTTCCGGCCTGCGCGCGGATGGAACCGAGTTTCCGATGGAATTGACGATTTCCGCCCTGCACCGCAACGGGCGCCACGTCTTCAGTGCCTATGCGCGGGACATTTCCGGGCGAAAGACGGCGGAGGATGCTTTACGGCAGGCCGCGCGGCGATTTTCGTCGATGTTCAACTCGAGTCCGATCGCGGCGTCCATCGCCACCGCAGACGAAGGCCGCTTCATCGAGGTCAACCGGAACTATCATCGGGATTTCGGCTGGAGCAACGAAGACCTGATCGGCCGGACTTCGGTCGAGGTCGGCCTCTGGCCGGACGAGGCCACGCGCCTCCCCTGGGCCGACGCGCTGCGCCGCGAAGGGCGACTGATCGACCATGAGGCCGTCTGGCTCAAGAAGTCCGGCGAGGCCTGCGCCGTGAGTATTTCGGCGGAAATGACGGAAGTCGACGGCAAGCCCTGCATCCTCGCCTACGCCATCGACATCAGCGAGAAGAAAGGTCTGGCCGAGGAACTGGACCAGCACCGCAACAACCTGGAAGCCATCGTGGCCCGGCGTACCGAACAGCTCGCCGCGGCGCGCGAGGCGGCCGAAGCCGCGAATCGCGCCAAGAGCGCCTTCCTTGCCAACATGAGCCACGAGATTCGTACGCCGATGAACGCCATCGTCGGCCTGACGCACATGTTGCGCCGCGATTCGCCAAGCCCCGCGCAGGCAATCCAGATGGAAAAGATCGAAGGCGCCGCCAGCCATCTGCTGTCCATCATCAACGATGTGCTCGACATTTCCAAGATCGAGGCCGGCCGCCTGGAACTGGAACACAAGGACTTCAATCTCGGCATCCTGCTCGACAATGTTTACTCACTGGTCGCCGAACAGGCGCGGACCAAAGGACTCGCCATCGAGGTGGATCCTGACGCGGTCCCGCTCTGGCTGCGGGGTGATGCCACCCGGCTGCGCCAGGCCTTGCTCAATTACGCCGGCAACGCCGTCAAGTTCACCGACAGCGGCTTCGTTGCCCTGCGTGTTCGCCTGCTGGAGGACACCGGGACGGGAGTTCTGGTCCGCTTCGACGTCGAGGATACGGGCATCGGTGTTCCACCTGAAATACAGGGCAGGCTGTTCCAGGCCTTCGAACAGGCCGATGTCTCGACCACGCGCAAGTACGGCGGCACCGGGCTGGGGCTCGCCATCACCCGGCACCTCGCCGTGATGATGGGCGGCGACGCCGGTGTCGACAGCGTACCGGGCCAGGGCTCGACCTTCTGGTTCACCGCCCGGCTGCAGCGGGGGCAGGGCATCATGCCGGCCATCGCCACGGAGCCCTCGGCGGATGCGGGCGGCAGTGAGGCGGCCCTGCGCCGCTATGCCGGCACGCGGGTTCTGCTGGTCGATGACGTGGAAATGAACCGTGAAGTTGCGGAGCTGCTGCTGCAAGAGACGGGCCTGGTGGTCGATACCGCGGAGAACGGTTTGGAGGCGGTGGATAAGGCCGCAGCCAATGACTACACCCTGATCCTGATGGACGTGCAGATGCCGGTCATGGACGGGCTCGAAGCCACGCGGGCCATCCACGCCCTGGCGGGCCGGGAAATGACCCCGGTTCTGGCGATGACCGCCAATGCCTTCGACGAGGACCGGCGGGCCTGTGTCGATGCCGGCATGGTCGACTTCGTGCCAAAACCGGTGGATCCCGATGTTTTCTACGCGATTTTGCTGAAGTGGCTGGGAAAATCCGGCGTCAGGCGGGCGACGAACCCTGCGACGGGGATGGCTGCCGGCCGGCGGCAGGCCATCGCGCCGTCGACACCCGATGCGGGCGAAGATTTGCCCGGCATTGACATTGTTCGCGGCATGAGTACCTGGCGCAAGGGAGACATCTATCGCAAGTTCCTGCGCAAGTTCGCCACCGACTATGGCGACAGTGCGCGCGCCATAGCGCAAGCGGCAGCCGCAACGGTCGGCGGCGGTGCGGCGCTGGCGCACAAGATCAAGGGTGCCGCCGCCAACCTGGCGCTGACCGATGTCGCGCGCCTTGCCGCCGGGATCGACCAGAAGCTGAAGACCGGCGCCGATGCCGGCGATCTGCTGGCCGAATTGCAGCAAGCCCTGGACACCGCGCTGGCGTCGATTGACCGCTACGCACCACTGGAGCATGCCCCGACCGGAGGTTCGGAGGCGCTCGATCCGGCGCGGCTGGAGCGTGTCGCGGAGTTGCTGGCGGCACTGTTGCTGGCCCTGGATGCGGACAGCCCGGATGGCGCCGAACCGCTGTTGAACGAACTGGCCGCCAGCCTGCCCGCCGGACATATGCAAACTGTGGGTATGATGCTCAATGAATTCGATTTCCGGGGTGCCGAAGCCGCGACCCGGCAACTTGCCGAGAAGCTCGGAATTTCATTGAAAGCCTGAAACCTTGTCCGCACCCATCCTCATTGTCGACGATGAACCCGCCAATCTGGCGCTGCTGCGCCAGATCCTGGCCCCGGACCACGCGCTGGTGTTCGCCCGCAACGGCAACGAGGCCCTGGCGGCGACCGCCAAGCACCGACCGGCGCTGATCCTGCTCGACATCCAGATGCCGGACATGGATGGCTACACCGCCTGCCGCGCCCTGAAGGCCAACCCGCAGACCGCGGGCATTCCGGTGATTTTCGTTACCGGCCTGGCTGAGGTGGGCGACGAGACCGCCGGCTTCGAGGCCGGCGCCGTGGATTACATCGTCAAGCCGATTTCGCCGCCCATCGTGCGCGCCCGGGTACGCATCCACCTCTCGCTGGTCAGCGCCACGCAACTGGAAAAAAGCTACCACGAGGCGATCTACATGCTGGGCGAGGCCAGCGAGTTCAAGGATACCGATACGGGCGCCCACATCTGGCGCATGGCGGCCTACAGCGCCGCCCTGGCGGCGGCCAGCGGCTGGGACGAGGCGGCCTGCCGCCAGCTCGAGCTGGCGGCGCCGATGCACGACATCGGCAAGTTGGGCATCCCCGACGCGATCCTGCACAAGCCCGGCAAGCTCGACGCCGCGGAATGGGCCGTGATGCAGACCCATTCGACGGTCGGCTCCAAAATACGGTCGAAGAGCAGCGATGCACCGATCCTGCTGATGGCCGCCACGGTCGCCCTGCGCCACCACGAAAAATGGGACGGCAGCGGTTATCCCGATGGCCTGGCGGGCGAGGCGATTCCGGAGATGGCGCGCATCGTCGCCATCGCCGACGTGTTCGACGCGCTCAGCATGACGCGGCCCTACAAGGAAGCCTGGCCGCTCGATCGCATCATGGAAACGCTGACGGGCAGCGCCGGCACACATTTCGATCCACGCCTGGTCGAGCACTTCGTGCGCATCCTGCCGCGGATTCTCGCCATCAAGGACGACTGGAACGCGCGTGACCTCGACGAAAGGCGATCGGCATGAGCGTGTCACGCGTCCTGTTGGTGGAGGACGACGATATCGTCGCCGGATTCATCGAGTATCTGCTGACCGACCATGGTCTCGACGTGGTCCGTACCGCCGATGCCGAAGCCGGCTGGGCCGAGCTTGCGTCCGGTGGTGTCGGGTTTGGCGCCATCCTGCTTGATCGCCAGTTGCCGGGCATGGATGGCATGACTCTGCTGCGCCAGATCAAGGACAGGCCGGCGTTGCGAGACATTCCGGTCATCATGGAAACCTCGGAGGACAGCGTCGGGAGCATCCGCGAGGGGCTGGCGGCGGGCGCCTACTATTACCTGACCAAGCCGATGCAACCGGAGTTGCTGCTGGCGGTGGTGGATGCCGCCCTGGCCCAGTACCGGCAGTGGGTTGACGCCCAGGCCGGGGTGCATGAGGCGGAAAGCGCCCTGCTGTCGCTGGAGTACGGCGTCTTTCGCTGCCGTACGCTCACCGAGTCGCGGGATCTCGCCAGCGGCCTGGCGCGCGGCTGCCCTGATCCGAAGCGCGTCGTGCTCGGCTTGCAGGAACTGCTGACCAATGCCGTCGAGCACGGCAATCTTGGCATCTGTTATGCCGACAAGACGCGCCTGGTGCTCGAAAATCGCTGGTCCGACGAGGTGGAGCGGCGCCTGGCGCAACCGGAGTACCTTGCGCGCACGGTGACGGTGATCCTGGCCCGCGACGCCGGCGACATCACCTTGACCATCCGTGACGAAGGCGATGGCTTCGCCTGGCAAAAGTATCTCGACTTCGACCCCGAGCGGGCGTTCGATCCCAACGGTCGAGGCATCGCCATGGCGCGGATGATGAGTTTCGATGCCGTCGAGTATCAGGGCAATGGCAATACGGTG
>JAIOPW010000412.1 GCA_021413665.1 Rhodocyclales bacterium
GCAGGGCCGCCAGCACCGCGGCACCGCTTTTCAGCGAAACCTCGCGCTCGGCCGACTTGCCGCCCATCATCACCGCCACCTTGCCGAAATTCATCAAGCTCCTTCTTTGTCCTGCCCCGACCGATGGGTCGAGGCGCCCAAAATGCGCACCTCTCGCACCAGGTGAACACCGAATCTGGCCGCGACTTCCGCCTGAATCCGGCCGATTAGCATTTCTATCGCACTCGCGCTCGCCTTGCCGTCAGGATTAACGATGAAATTCGCATGCTTTTCGGAAACCTGCGCGCCATCGATCTGTGTGCCCTTCAGTCCGGCGGCCTCGATCAGGCGCGCGGCATGGTCGCCCGGCGGATTCCTGAACACCGATCCGGCGTTGGGCAATTGCAGCGGCTGGGTGGCAATGCGCCGTTCCAGCAGCTCGCGCAGGCCCGCCCGGGCGGCGGCGGCATCGCCCGCAGGAAAGCGGAACCACGCCGCGGCGAATATCTCATCGCAGGCCTCGCGAAGGCCGACATGCCGATAGCCGATGGCAAAGTCTTCCGGAGGGCGAATGATCTGCTCGCCATTGCGCTTCAACATCAGCACGCGCTCCACATAGCGCCAGGTCTCGCCGCCGTGGCAGCCGGCGTTCATTGCCAGTGCGCCGCCGACGGTACCGGGAATGCCGGCGAGGAACTCGGCCTCGGCGCAAGCGTTGTTGCCGACGAAGCGGGCCAGCTTGGGCGAAGCGACGCCGGCTTCGGCGTAGAAGCTGCCGTCCGCTTCGCGGCGCAGGGTGTTCAGCGCGCCATGGGTGAAGATCGCGGTGCCGTCGAAGCCGCCATCCCGCACCAGCAGGTTGCTGCCCAGGCCGACCAGCAGCAGGGGCTCGTCGTGGCGCAATCGATGCAGGAAGGCAGTGAGATCGGCCAGGTCGACAGGAAAAAATGCGCGCGCCACAGCGCCGCCAGCGCGCCACGAAACGCGGCCAGCCATGGGCTCGTGCTCTCGCAGTTCGCCGCGAAGTTCAGTCATGGGCCGCCGCTTGACTCAACCGTGCCGGCACGCCGCCGATGGAACCGGCGCCCATGGTGATCACCACGTCGCCGTCGCGCACCGCAGCCAGAATGGCTGCCGGCATGATTGCGATGTCTTCGACGAATACCGGCTCGACCTTGGCGGCGATGCGCAAGGCGCGCACCAGCGTGCGGCTGTCGGCGGCGACAATCGGCGCCTCGCCGGCGGCATACACCTCGCCGAGAATCAGGGCGTCCACCCCGCACAACACCTTGACGAAGTCCTCGAAGCAGTCCCGTGTCCGCGTGTAACGATGCGGCTGGAAGGCCAGCACCAGCCTGCGACCGGGGAAGGCGCCGCGCGCCGCCGCGAGCGTGGCCGCCATTTCGACCGGATGATGGCCGTAGTCGTCGACCAGGGTGAATGTTCCCCCGGCCGGACAGGGAATCTCGCCGTGGCGCTGGAAGCGCCGGCCGACCCCGCGAAAATCGGCCAGCGCCTTGACGATCGCCGTGTCGCCAACGCCGACTTCCGTCGCCACCGCAATCGCGGCCAGCGCATTCAGCACATTGTGGCACCCCGGCAGGTTGAGCACGATCGGCAGGCGACTGACGTTGCCGTTGGTGCGCACGCAGGTGAAGCGCATGGTGCCGCCCTCGGCCACCACGTTCTCGGCGCGAAAATTGACTTCGCTGTCGATGCCGTAGGTGACGATCTGCTTCGCCACGCGCGGCATGATCTCGCGCACGTTGGCGTCGTCGCCGCAGACCACGGCGACACCATAGAACGGCAGGCGATGAAGGAAGTCGACGAAGGCCTGCTTCAGGCGACCGAAATCGTGGCCGTAGGTTTCCATGTGGTCGGCGTCGATGTTGGTGACCACCGAAACCACCGGCGACAGGAAGAGGAAGGAGGCATCC
>JAIOPW010000413.1 GCA_021413665.1 Rhodocyclales bacterium
AGCCGAGGAATGGAAGGCGCCCGACATCGTGTTCAAGCTGGGCGTGCCGGTGCTGGGCGTCTGCTACGGCATGCAGACCATGGCCGCGCAACTCGGCGGCAAGGTCGAAAGCAGCCACAAGCGCGAATTCGGCTACGCCGAAATGCGCGCACGCGGCCACTCGAAGCTGTTCAACGGCATCCAGGATCGCGTCAACGCCGAGGGGCACGGCCTGCTCGAAGTCTGGATGAGCCACGGCGACAAGGTTACCGAACTGCCGCCCGGCTTCAAGCTCATCGGCAGCAACGAATCCACCCCGATCGCCGCCATGGCGGACGAGGCGCGCGGCTTCTACGCCGTGCAGTTCCACCCCGAAGTCACGCACACCCTCAAAGGGCGCGAGATTTATGCCCGCTTCGTGCGCGACATCTGCGGCTGCCGCGGCGACTGGAACATGCCCAATTACGTCGAGGAGGCGATCGCCAAGGTGCGCGAACAGGTGGGCAAGGAGGAGGTGATCCTCGGCCTGTCCGGCGGCGTCGATTCATCGGTGGTGGCGGCGCTGCTGCACCGTGCGATCGGCGACCAACTGACCTGCGTCTTCGTCGATAACGGCTTGCTGCGTCTCAATGAGGGCGTCCAGGTAATGGATACCTTTGCGCGCAACCTCGGCGTCAAGGTGATCCACGTCGATGCGGTGAATCAGTTCATGGGACACCTGAAAGGCGTCAGCGATCCGGAACAGAAGCGCAAGATCATCGGCCGCGAGTTCGTCGAGGTGTTCCAGGCCGAGGCGCAGAAGCTGCCCAACGCCCGCTGGCTGGCGCAGGGCACCATCTATCCCGATGTGATCGAATCGGCCGGCGGCAAGACCAAGAAGGCGCACGCCATCAAGAGCCACCACAACGTCGGCGGCCTGCCCGAGACGCTGAACCTCAAGCTGCTGGAACCCCTGCGCGAGCTGTTCAAGGACGAAGTCCGCGAATTCGGCGTGGCGCTGGGCCTGCCGCACGAGATGGTCTATCGCCATCCCTTCCCCGGGCCCGGCCTCGGCGTGCGCATCCTCGGCGAAGTGAAGCAGGAATTTGCCGACCTGCTGCGCCGCGCCGATGCCATATTCATCGATGAGCTGCGTGCGGCGGACTGGTACGACAAGACCAGCCAGGCCTTCGCCGTTTTCCTGCCGGTAAAGAGTGTCGGCGTCATGGGCGATGGTCGTACTTACGAGTACGTGGTTGCGCTGCGGGCCGTGCAAACCTCTGATTTCATGACCGCAAAATGGGCGGAACTCCCGCATGAACTTCTTGGCCGGGTCTCCAACCGCATCATCAACGAAGTACGCGGCATCAACCGCGTGGTCTACGACATCTCGGGCAAACCACCAGCGACCATCGAGTGGGAGTAAGTCAGGCGACGGGTGGTCCGGCTGTTTCAGGCGACTGGTTTGCCGCAGCGGGTTCGGGCTGCGGCGCGGCCGCAGCCCGCTTGGCTGCCTCCGCAGCCTGAACTTCCTCGACTCTGCGCAGGAATTCGTTAACAGCCGGAAAGTTGTTTTGCAGCCGGAAAGTTGTTTTGCAGCGCCACTTCGGACGCGCGCCCGCTCGGACCGACAATAAACGGCGAGGCGCCGCGCTTGATCAACATCTGGACCACCTTGAACTCGCCACGCTGGGCGGCTCGCATCAAGGGTGTCACTCCCTCGCCATTGGTGTCGTCAAGATCGAAATCCATGGTCAACAGCGTCTTGACGTAGGAAAGATTGTGGCGGTCGATGGCGTCGATCAACACCCGGATGGCTTCAGGGTTCCGTTTGCGTAGTTTCTTTTCCAGCCCGGAAGGCAACAGTTTGGCACCATAGTTGAGCAGGGACATCGCAACCATGACAATCAGTGTTGCCATCAGCGTCTCGCGGTTGAGGCCGAGTTCCGTCGCCCAGTGGTCGGGCAGGTTGGCGCCGGCGATCAACAGCATATAGAGCAGGAAAAAGAAAAACCGCACATAGAGGAACAGTGCAAGCACCACCAGCACGCCCAATACGGCCATCAACAGCTCGGTCTGGACCCCGATGCG
>JAIOPW010000169.1 GCA_021413665.1 Rhodocyclales bacterium
GCGGATGGCCCAGGTCATCTTGTCCACTTCGTCCTGGATGGTCGAGGCCAGCGGCGAGTTGCCGATGTTGCAGTTGATCTTGGTGAGGAAGTTGCGGCCGATGATCATCGGCTCGGATTCGGGGTGGTTGATGTTGTTGGGGATGATGGCGCGGCCGCGGGCCACTTCGTCGCGCACGAACTCGGGCGTGATCACGCGTGGAATCGAGGCGCCGAAACTCTGGCCGGGATGCTGGGTACGCAGCAGGTCTTCGAGGCCGTCGAGCTTCTGGTTCTCGCGGATCGCGACGTATTCCATTTCCGGCGTGATGATGCCGGCCCGTGCGTAGTGCATCTGCGACACGTTCTTGCCGGCCAGTGCGCGGCGTGGCTTGCGCGCGAGGTCGAAGCGCAGGCCGGCCAGTTCGGCGTCGATCGCGCGCTGGCGCCCGTACTCGGAGGAAAGGTCGGTGAGCTCCTCGGTGTCGCCGCGCTCGGCGATCCAGTCCGCGCGCAGTGCCGGCAGGCCCTTGCGGATATCGATGCTGGCCAACGGGTCGGTGTAGGGGCCGGAACAGTCATAGACGGTGACCGGCGGGTTGGGGCTGTCACCGGTCGGGCTCTGGGCGATTTCGCGCATCGGTACCCGAATGTCCGGGCGGCTGCCGGCGACATGAATCTTGCGCGAATTGGGCAGGGGAGCGATGGCGGCGGCGTCCACATGGGCGTCGGCGGCGATGAATTTTTCGTTGGCATTCATGGGGGGAAGTTCGATTCAGGCGGGCTGGGGCGGAAATCTGAAACTACTGGAAAGGCGGGGCGAATGCAACCCGCAAGACGGAAAGGACAAAGATCGGCAGCGGCAGAGAGCCGATTCGAGCTAAAGTATTGCAATTCATGGCCGTAAGCGAGGAAAGCTCGAAATTACCTTGGATGGTGATCCGGGTGCCGTTGTGCGGTCCCAAGCCTTGCGCCGCAAGTAAAAAGATAAAGGGAAATCCATGTTTGTGCTCCGTAGGTCGTCGGCCATTGCAGCCACCGCGGCAACGCTGGCATTTATCGCGGGGACAAGCCTTCCCGGCCACGCTGCCGAGTGGCATGGCGTGATTGCCGGCAAGACCGAAACCATCGAGATCGACAAGGCCGGCATTGCCCGCGGCACCGGCGGCACGACCGGATGGAGCCGCATCCTCCTTGGCCGCGACGTCAAGGATCCGGGCGGAGCCTACAACGCCATTCACGCCCAGAACTTATACGATTGCAAGGGGCGCCGCTTCACCACCCTGCGCCGCGCCTATTTCCATGGCGATACCCTGGTGCGCGAGGAATCCGTATCGCGCCAGCGTGCCAACAAGGTGCAGGTGGGCAGCATTGATGAGCGCCTGTTGAGCGAAGTCTGTAGCGCATACGCCGGTGTCGAAGAGCCCGGTTTTGTCGAATCGGTCGGCCGGGCGCTGCAAGGCGTGCTGGATCCCGAGCGGCCGACCGCCATGCATGCCGACATACGCACCCTCGCCGATGGCAGCCGGGGGCGCATTGCACCCGTGTCTGATTCCACAGTCAAACCGGTAACGCCGGTGGCGCCGCCCACGGCAGCACCGACACCGTCCGGCGAGAAACCCCGACATATCCTGCTGCCGCCCATCGACAAGGCCGCCGCTGACCAGGCGGCGGCCGGCGTCGGGGCGAAGTCCGCAACGCCCGGCGCGGCACCCGCGGTAGCGTCCAGGCCGGGAGCGAAGCCGGACCCCAAGGCAGTCGCGAACGCCGCTTCCAGTGCGGCGTCGTCGCAGCCGGAATCCGTCAGTGAGAAGCGGTTGCGCGAGTTGCAGTACGCCACCAGCGGTCCGCGCAAAGTGGCGAAGAAAAAGCCGCCGACCGAACATGCGACAGCCAACCCGGCGGCACAGATGCACGCGCATTGGGCCTACGAAGGCGAGGGCGCCCCGGCCAACTGGGGCAAGCTGCGCAGCGACTACGCAACCTGCGCCACGGGCCAGCGCCAGTCGCCGATCGACATTCGCGACGGCATCAAGGTGGGCCTCGAAACCATTCGCGTCGAGTACAAGCCGACCCAGTTCCGCATCGTCGACAACGGACATACCCTGCAAGTCAGCGTCGGCGAAGGTTTGGCGGTGCATGTCATGGGCAAGCGTTATGAACTGATCCAGTTCCATTTCCACCGCCCCTCGGAGGAGCGCGTCAACGGCAAGACCTACGACATGGTGGTGCATCTGGTACACAAGAACGATGAGGGCCAGCTGGCGGTGATTGCCGTGTTGCTGGAAAAGGGCGGCGAGCATCCGCTGATCCAGACCTTGTGGAACAACATGCCCCTGGAGCGGGACATGGAGGTTTCGCCCGCCGAGCCGATCAATCCCATGCTGCTGTTGCCGGAAAGCCGCAATTACTGGACTTACATGGGATCGCTCACCACGCCGCCTTGTACCGAAGGCGTGCTGTGGATGGTGATGAAGCAGCCGCTGCCGGTTTCGTCCGAACAAGTCGGGATTTTCTCGCGGCTCTATCGCAACAATGCGCGACCGGTGCAGCCTTCGAACGGGCGGCTGATCAAGGAATCGCGCTAACGCGCAAAGCCGGTTTTCTTCAGGGCCTCGAAGACCTTCTTCGACAACAGAGCGTGGCCAGCGGCATTCGGGTGCAACTGGTCTCCCTTGAGTTGCGGGTCCGAAAGGACGTCGGCCATGGCATCCTCGATCAGCGGAACCTGGTTGTCCTTGGCCACCTGGCGGTAGAACTCGGCGGGCGAGAGATTGTTGAAGGCTGCTCCGGCGATGGTCGGCTTGGGGGTTGCGAGCAATACGGCTTTGGCTCCCCGCGCCTTGACCAGCAACAGCATCTGCCCCAGGTTTGCGGTGGTCTGGGCTTGCGGCAGCCGGCGCAACATGTCATTGCCGCCCAGGGTCACCAGCACCAGTTGCGGACTGTGCTCGTCGAGCAATGCCGGCAGACGTTGCAAGGCGCCGGCGCTGGTGTCGCCGCTGACACCGGCGTTCGTCACGAGCCACCCGGTTTTCGTCGCCAGCAGGGCCGGCCAGGCTTCGGCGGCGGTCACTCCATGCGGCGCCGTCAGGCTGTCGCCGAGTGCCAGAACCCGGGTTCCGGGCGGCAGCGCCTCCTCCTTTGCCTTGCCGCAGGCGACGAGCAGCAGGACGACAAGCGCCAGAAAGATGCGGGAAAGCGATCTCGTGCGATCCATGTGCGTTCCTCGCGCCGGCGTCAGGATTGTCCGAATACTTCGTTCAACTGCCGCGCGACGCGGATGAAGGTGGTGCGCTTGGACAGCTCCCTGAGCTTGTGGGCGCCGACATAAGTGCAGGCGGAACGTACGCCGCCGAGGATTTCCTGCAAGGTGTTTTCCACCGGGCCGCGGTAGTCGAGCAGCACTTCCTTGCCCTCCGAAGCCCGGTAATTGGCGACGCCGCCGGCATGCTTGTCCATCGCCGTGCGCGAACTCATGCCGTAGAAGCGCACCTTGCGCACACCGTCCTGTTCCGCGACCTCGCCCATGCATTCGTCGTGGCCGGCGAGCATGCCGCCAAGCATGATGAAGTCGGCGCCACCGCCGAAAGCCTTGGCCAGGTCACCGGGCGAAGTGCAGCCGCCGTCGGCGCAGATCAGGCCGCCCAGGCCGTGGGCGGCATCGGCGCATTCGATGATGGCCGAGAGCTGCGGATAGCCGATGCCGGTCATCTTGCGCGTGGTGCACACCGAACCGGGGCCGATGCCGACCTTGACGATGTCGGCGCCGTCGAGGATCAGCTCTTCCGCCATTTCGCCGGTGACGACGTTGCCCGCCATGATGGTGATCCGCGGCCAGGCCTCGCGCAGGCGGTGCAGGAAATCGATGAAGGATTTGGTATAACCGTTGGCGACGTCGACGCAGACGTAGCCGATGGCGTCGCCTGCCTCATTCTTCACGCGGCAGAACTTTTCGTAATCCTCGCGGGTGATGCCCATCGAATAGAACACCGGCGACGCTTCCGGCAGGGCCTTGAAAAATGCGACCAGATCACGCTCTTCATAGTGTTTGTGCAGCGCTGTTGCGAGTTCGTACTTGTTCAACGCCAGCGCCATTTCAAAAGTGCCGACCGTATCCATGTTGGCGGCGATGACGGGGACGCCGCGATAGATGCGGCCGGAGTGGCGAAAAACGAACTCGCGCGAAATGTCGACCTCGGAGCGCGAGGTCAGCGTCGAACGCTTTGGGCGTATGAGAACGTCCTGGAAATCGAGCTTCAATTCTTCTTCGATTCGCACGGCGGATCCTTTCCCTGATGCCGGCTGACATGCGCAGAGGCGGCGCCGACGTCCTTGCCGGAATGGCTTGCGACCTTCCTTCTGGTGGTCGAACGGGAGCTTACCGCGTATACCCGGCGACCGGATTTGAGCAATCCCCGGTGCTTGACCCCACCACTCTCTTCGATATACTGACTGACCGGTCAGTTATTAAAGCAATCCCCATGGAAGCACTTGCCCATCCCCGCCAGCGCCGCAAGGAAGCGCGTCCCGCCGAACTCATGGCGGCGGCGCTGGAGCTGTTCGTCGAAAAGGGTTTCGTCGGCACCCGGCTGGACGATGTGGCGGCACGCGCCGGGGTGTCGAAGGGAACGCTGTATCTCTACTTCGACAGCAAGGAGGCGCTGTTCAAGGCAGTGATTCAGGAAGGCATCGTGCCCATCCTGGAAGAAGGCGCCGGTCTGGTCGATGCGTTCGAGGGCAGTACCGCCGACCTCCTGCGAGCGCTGATCGGCGAGTGGTGGCAGCGCATTGGCAACACGCACCTGGCGGGCGTGTCCAAGCTGATGATCAGCGAGGCGGGCAACTTCCCCGAACTGGCGGTCTACTATCACGATGCCGTGATTACGCGCGGCCGCGACCTGATGCGACGCGTATTGCAGCGAGGCGTCGCTGCCGGCGAGTTCCGCGTCGTCGAATTCGACACCGCGATCGACGTGATATTCGCGCCGGTGCTGATGTTGGTGATCTGGCGCTATTCGCTGGGCGCGTGCTGTGGCATGGCGCACGATCCGCAGACGTATTTGCAAACCCACCTCGATCTGGCCCTGAACGGCCTCGCTGTCAACCGGAGTCCGGCATGACCCCTACCCACCGCCTGCCGTTTCCCTTTGCGCTGCTTGTCGTCCTGGGTCTCGCCGCTTGCGGCGAAAAGCCCGTCGAGGCGCCGCCCGCCAAAGCCGGTCCGCCGGTCGTCGGCACGGCGCGCTTTGCCGAGCTGGCTTTCCACCCCGAACGCGAGGCGCCGGCCACCGCGCAGGGCAAGAACGAAACCCGGCTCGCCGCCGAGGTTTCTGCACGAATCATGGCGATCGCGGTCGACAGCGGCGATCCGGTCAAAGCCGGACAGGTGCTGGTGCGGCTCGATGCGAAAGACGCCGAGCTGACGCTGGCCCGAGCCGAGGCGGGCCTGGCACAAAGCGCGGCGCGGCTGGCGCAGGCCGAGGCGCAGACGGCACGCGCGCGCAGCCTGCGCGAAAAGAACTTCATTTCCGCCGAGGCGCTGACGTTGCGCGAGACCGATCTGACTGCGGCCCAGGCCGATGTCCAGTCGGCCCGCGCCAACCGCGATTCGGCGCGGCGCGGGGTCGATAAATGCACCGTCAACGCGCCCTTCAACGGCATCGTGCGCGCACGCGCCGCGCAGGTCGGCGAGCTGGCCGCACCGGGCACTCCGCTGCTGACCCTGGCGGACACCAGCGAGTTGCAGGTCGTCGCCCAGGTTCAGGCGCGCGACGCGGAAGGTCTGTCGGCTGCCGCAAAAGTCGAATTCGTCGTCGCCGGCCAGGCGCATGCGCTGACGCCGCTGCGTGTCTCGGCCGCCATCAATCGCGAAGCGCGCACGGTCGAGGCGCGCTTCCGCTTTGCCGCGGCGGCGCCGGCACCGGGCACCGAAGGCCGGCTGCTGTGGCGCGACCCGCGCCCGCATATCGGCGCCGAGTACATCCTGCGCCGCGACGGGCGCTACGGCGTCTGATGCGCTGATCATGACGCGCGGTCGCCATGCATTGCAGGACGGCATGGCGGTCAGCGTCGAAAAGTCGCCCGCCGCGAAATGAAGCGCGCCTGCCGCAGAGCCGCCTCAAGGCGGGCGCAGCCAACAGCATGGAACCGTCGTAAGACGGCGAACTGTCGTCACCCCCTGCCTTGCAGGCCGCGCAAAGGCCTGCATGCCTTTGCCGTTCGGCAGGCGGACGACATGTCGTCCGAAACCCCTGCCTCACCCCGGAAAACGCCGCGAAGCGAAGTTTCAGTGCAGGCTAATGCCCGCGAAAGCGGGCGTTATGCCGTAACTAAAGGGGGGCGGGGGGAATGACCTTCTATTCACGCCTGATCCAGAACCACCCGCTGGCCAACATCGCCTTCGCGGTGATTCTGGTCATGGGAGCCCTGGCCTATCTCACGATGCCGCGCGAGCAGGATCCGGAGATCAATTTCAACTGGGTGATGATCACCACGGTGCTGCCGGGCGCTTCGGCCGAGGACGTGGAAAAGCGCGTGACCAAGCCGCTGGAAGATGCGATCAAGAGCGTGGCCGACATCCGCTTCGTGATGTCCTCCTCGCGCGAAAACGTCACCTCAATCCTGGTGCGCTTTCGCGACATCGACGAGCGCACCTTCGACAAGCGCATCAACGATCTGCGCCGCGAGATCCAGAACAAGGCCAAGAGCGAGCTGCCGGTCGAGGCCAAGGACCCGCGCGTAATCGAGATCACCACCTCGAACGGCTTTCCGACGGCGATGGTGCTGGTTACCGGCCAGGCGGCCGACGAACTGCTGCGCAGCCGGGCGCGGCAGTTCAAGGACGATCTCGAGCGCATCGCCGGTGTCGACCAGGTCTTCGCCACCGGCCTGCGCGATCCGGAGCTGCAGGTCGAATTCGATCCGGTGGCGCTGGCCAATCGCGGCCTGACCGCCACGGACGTGTCGGACAACGTCTACGCCTGGTTCCGCGACACCTTCGCCGGCAAGGTCGAGACGGCGGACGACCAGGAGCGCACGGCCTGGCTGGTGCGTGTGGTCGGCCAGACCGCCGACCCGGAAGAGATCGCGCGCATCCCGGTCAGCAACGCCGGCAGGCGCGAGCCGGTGCCGCTGGGCACTGTCGCCGAGGTCTCGCGCGGGCGCGCCAAGGCCGGCAGCCTGGCGAGCTATCAGGGCAAGGGCGCGGTGATCCTCGCCGTGACCAAGAAAAGCAAGATCAACACCCTGAAGCTGGTCGAACGGCTCAAGGGCTATATCGCCGAGCAGAACCCGCGCTTCGTGACCGACGGCGTGCAGCTGCAACTGCTCGACGATCAGACGGTGGCGACGCGCGCCGCGATCGGCACCATGGAAAGCAATGCGGTGCAGGGTCTGGTGCTGGTGCTGGCGATCTGCTGGCTGTTCCTCGGCACCCGCATCGCGATCCTGGTCTCGCTCGGCATTCCCTTTGCCCTGGCCGGTACTTTCGCCATCCTCCACGCACTCGGCTACACGCTGAATATTTCGGTATTGCTCGGCGTGGTGATCGCGCTGGGCATGCTGGTCGACGACGCGGTGGTGGTGGTCGAGACCATCTATTACCGCATGCAGCGCGGCGAGCAGGTGCTCGATGCCTGCGTCAATGGCATGCGCGAGGTTTTCGCCCCGGTGACCTCGTCGGTGGCGACCACGCTGGCCGCCTTCCTGCCGCTGATGCTGCTGCCCGGCATCGTCGGCAAGTTCATGTTCGTGATTCCCTTCGTCGTCACTCTGGCCCTGCTGATCAGCCTGCTCGAGGCCTACTGGATGCTCCCGGCGCACATGCTGGTGACAAAGGCCGAAGTGGGCGACGGCCATCTCAACAACTGGCGCGACCGCTTCAACCACTTCCTGCGCGTCAAGTACTCGCGCTGGTTGTTGTGGGTCATGCGCCGGCCCAAGCGATCGCTGGCCGCCGCCGCGCTGATGATGCTGCTGGCGGTCGCGGTGGTCGCCACCGGGCTGGTGCGGGTGCAGTTCTTCGCCTTCGATCCCAAGCGCCTGTTCTACGTCAATATCGACATGCCGGCCGGGGCGCCGATCGAGCAGACCCTGGCGGCGGCCGAGCGCGTCGAAGCGGCGGTGCGCAAGCATCTGCGTCCGGGCGAAGCGCGCAACGTCGCGGCCTATGCCGGCGTCAAGTTCTCCGACACCGAGCCGCTCTACGGCGAATCCTATGGCCAGCTCAACGTGTCGCTCAATCCCAAGGGCCAGGGCAACGACGGTCGCGGCGTACAGGAGATCGTCGAGGCGATGCGTTCCGATGTGGAGGCGACGCCGACCCCGGGCAAGATCACCTTCACCATGATCTCCGGCGGGCCGCCGCTGGCCAAGCCGGTCAAGGTGCGCGTGCGCAACGACGATCCGCAGGAATTGCGTGCCGCCGGCGACGCGCTGTTGGCGACCGTCCGTGCGGTGCCCGGAGCCAAGGATGTCGCCGACGACGACATTCCCGGGCGACCGGAACTGGTGCTGGCGCTCGATCGCGGCGCCTTGCGCGCGGCCGGGCTGGATGCCGGCAAGGTGGCACGCCTGGTGCGCCTGCATGCCGATGGCGAGATCGTCGCGATGATGCGCGACAGGGGCGAGAAGGTGGAGCTGCGGGTGCGCGCCAGGCAGGGCGGCGGTGCCGGCGTGCCGGCGGGAACCGTCGGCGCCGACATCACGCGCCTGCTCGACCATCCGGTGGCGTTGCCGGCAGGGGGCAGCACAACGCTGCGCGCGCTGGTGACCGAGGAAACCCGCATCGGCAAGGGCGTGATCAAGCACTACAACCTGCGTCGCGCGATTACCGTGGAGGCCGACCTCGACAAGACCGTGACCGACACCGTGGCGGCCAACCAAATCATCGCCGCCGAATGGAAGAAGCTCGCCAACCAGTTCCCCGGCACCGACATCGATTTTTCCGGCGAACTCGACGACATCCAGGAAAGCCTGGATGCGATGAAGCTGCTGTTCCTGATGGGCGTCGGCCTGATTTACCTGATCCTCGCCGCGCAGTTCAGGAGCTACCTGCAACCCATGCTGATCCTTGTGACCGTGCCACTGGCCTTCACCGGCGTGGTTCTGGGCTTGCTGGTGGCACGTATCCCGCTCTCGCTCTATACGCTCTATGGCGTCATCGCTCTGACCGGCATCGCGGTGAATTCGGCCATCGTCCTGATCGACGCCGCCAACGATCGCCTGGCTTCCGGCATGGGCGTGCTGCATGCCGCGGTGTATGCCGCGCGCCGGCGCGTGGTGCCGATCCTGATCACCTCAGTGACCACGGTGGGCGGCCTGTTCTCCCTGGCCGTCGGCCTCGGCGGCAAGTCCCTGCTGTGGGGTCCGGTGGCCGCTTCGATCGTCTGGGGCCTCGGTTTCTCCACCGTGCTGACCCTGTTCGTAATGCCCTTGCTGTACTGGATGTTCATGCGCCGCTTCGGCGCGCAGCGAGCATCCGCCCCTATTCCTGTCGGAGCCGAACAATGAAGTCACGCCTCGCCCTGATCACCCTTGCCCTCATGCTTGCCGCCTGCAGCGAAGCACCGCCGCCGACCGCGGCGCCCAAGCTGGTGCGCACCCTGAAAGTCGGCGCTGGCGACACGGTGCTTGACGGCGCGCAGCGCGGCTACAGCGGCGAGGTGCGCGCCCGTATCGAGACCACGCTGGGTTTCCGCATCGCCGGCAAGATCGTCGAGCGTCGGGCCGATGTCGGCATGGCGGTCAAGGCCGGGCAGGTGCTGGCGCGGCTCGACCCGACCGATGCCGGCTTGCAGGTGGTGCAGGCCGAGGCGCAGAAGGCGCTGGCGGCGGCCGAGTTGGCGCGCTATCGTGACCTGAAGGCAAAGAACTACATCAGTGCCTCCGCCCTCGATGCGCGCGAGACAACTTTCAAGGCGGCCGAAGCGCAGGCTGCGCTGGCGAAGAACCAGGCCGCTTACACGACGCTGGTCGCCGACCGCAATGGCGTCGTCGGCCAGGTGCTGGCCGAGCCCGGACAGGTCGTGAGCGTTGGCCAGGCGGTGTTTCGCCTCGCGCCCGACGGCGAACGTGAAATCGCCATCGCGTTGCCGGAAGGAGAGGTCGGCGCCTTCAAACCCGGTCAGGCGGCGGAGGTGAGCTTCTGGGCCATTACAGGCCCGGCCGCCAGGCCGCTGGCGGGACGCCTGCGCGAGGTTTCGCCCGTCGCCGATCCGGTCACCCGCACCTTTGCCGCCCGTGTCAGCCTCAAGGATGCCGACCCGCTGCTGCCCCTGGGCATGAGCGCGACGGTGCGTTTTCCCGCCGGGGCGCCGGGCGCGACGACGCTGCTCGTGCCGCTGACGGCGATCTTCCAGCAAGGCAATCAGCCGGCGGTATGGATAGTCGGCGCTGACAACACGGTGAAATTGCAGGCCGTCAGCGTGTCTGCCTACAGCGACGCCGGGGCGGTGGTGACCGGCGGCCTGGCGGGCGGCGAACAGATCGTCGCGGCCGGCGTGAATCTGCTGACGGCTGGCGAGAAGGTGCGCGTTTCACCCCAGGCGACCAGCAGATGAAGCAGGTCAATCTCTCCGAATGGGCGCTGCGGCATCCGCAGATGGTGCTCTACCTGATCGTCGTATTCATGATCGGCGGCGTGATCTCCTTTCTGCAACTCGGTCGTGCCGAAGATCCCGACTTTACCTTCAAGGTCATGGTGGTGCGTACCCTGTGGCCGGGCGCCTCAGCTTCGCAGGTCGAGCAGCAACTCACCGAACGCATCGAGAAGAAACTCGCGGAAACTCCCTGGGTCGATGTGCTGCGCACGGCTTCCAAGCCGGGCGAATCGCTGACCATCGTCATCCTCAAGGATTTCACGCCGAAGACCGAGGTGCCCGAAGCCTGGCGCCAGGTCAGGAAGAAGCTCGACGACATCCGCCACACGCTGCCGGCCGGTGTGCAGGGCCCGTTTCCCAACGACGAGTTCGGCGACGTCCAGATCAAGATATTCGCCCTGACCGCGAGGGACGACACGACCGGTTACACCATGGGCGACCTGCGCCGCGAGGCCGACAGGCTGGCGCGCGAACTGCGCCGCGTGAACGACGTGAAGAAGATCGAACTGATCGGCGTGCAGGACGAGAAGATCTACATCGACGTCAGCCCCGCGCGCCTGTCCGCGATGGGTATTGCGCCGACCCAGGTTTTCGACGCGCTGCAACGGCAGAACGCCGTGGTGCCGGCCGGCCATGTCGAGACGGCAACGGATCGTGTGCGCTTGCGCGTCTCCGGCCCCTTCGACAGCGTCGAAGCCTTGCGCGAGGCCAGCCTTTCCGTCGGCGGCCGCAGTTTCCGGCTGGGCGACATCGCCCGCGTCACCCGCGGCCTGGCCGATCCGCCGCAGCCGCGCATGCGCGTGGCGGGGCGCGATGCGATCGGGCTCGGCATCGTCATGGCGCGCGGCGGCAATGTGATCGACCTTGGCGACAACCTCTCGGCAACCATGGCGAAGCTGCGGCAGGACCTGCCGGTGGGCATGGATGTGCACGTGGTGGCCGACCAGCCGCAGATCGTCAAGACCTCGCTCAACCTCTTCGTGCGCACCCTGGGCGAAGCCATGATCATCGTGCTCGCGGTGTCCTTCCTGTCGCTGGGCTGGCGTACCGGCACCGTCGTCGCCTTGTCGATCCCGCTGGTGCTGGCGATGACCTTTTTCGCCATGAAGATTTTCGGCATTGACCTGCAGCGCATCTCGCTGGGCGCCCTGGTGATTTCGCTGGGCCTGCTGGTCGATGACGCGATCATTACCGTCGAAATGATGGTGGTGAAGATGGAGCAGGGCTGGGACCGTTTCAAGGCCGCCACCTTTGCCTACACCTCGACCGCGTTTCCGATGCTGACGGGAACGCTGATCACGGCGGCCGGGTTCACTCCGGTCGGTTTTGCCAAGTCGGGTGCCGGCGAATACACCATCTCGATCTTCCAGGTGGTCACCATCGCGCTGCTGGTGTCGTGGATCGTTGCCGTGGTATTCACGCCCTGGCTTGGCTACAAGCTGCTCGATCCGGCCAGGCTGCGCGCGATCGCCGAGAAGCATGGCGGCGACATTTACGATTCGCCGTTCTATCGCCGATTCCGCGCCTTGGTCGAGTGGTGCCTGCGTCATCGCTGGCTGGTGATATTCGCCACGGTCGGCTTCTTCGCGCAAGCAGTTCTTCCCACCCGCGAGCCGGCCCGAGATCATGATCGACATCTGGCTGCCGCAAGGCGCTTCATTGAAGGCCACGGAGCACGAGGTCAAGCGCGTCGAGGCCCTGCTCGGCAAGGATGACAACATCGCTTCGTGGTCGTCCTACATCGGCAACGGCGCGCCACGCTTCTTCCTTTCGCTCGACCAGCAACTGTTCGCCGACAATTTCGGACAGATGGTCATCGTCACCAGGGGCCTGAAGGAGCGCGAGATTGTCAAGGACCGGCTGGAGGCCGCCTTCGACGCCGCCGACGGCTCATGGTCGCACCTGCGCCTGCGCGTGGTGCGGCTGGAGAATGGTCCGCCGGTCGGCTATCCGGTGCAGTTCCGCATCCTCGGCGAGGACCTCGCCGCGTTGCGCGACAGCGCCGAAAGCATCTCGACCCTGATGCGCGGCCATCCCAACCTGCGCAACGTGAACTTCGACTGGAACGACCGCGTCAAGGCGGTGCGCGTCGAGATCGACCAGGCCCGCGCCCGCGCGCTGGGCGTCGCCAGCCAGGATGTGGCACTGACCTTGCAGGGCTGGCTGGTGGGTGCCACCGTGACCCAGTTCCGCGAGAACGACCAGTTGATCGACGTGGTCTGGCGCGCCGGCGCCGATCGCGGTACCCGGGGTGACGGCGATGGTTTCGCCGACCCGCGCACCCTGACGCGACTGCCCGACCTCGATGTGATCGCCGCCAACGGACGCCATATCCCGCTGGCCCAGGTGGCGCGCCTGGTGCCGGTGCTGGAAGAAGGGCTTATCTGGCGCCGCGACCGCATGCCAACCATAACGGTGCGCGCCGACATCGTCGGCAGCATGCAGCCGCAAGCGGCGTCGGCCCAGCTCGACCAGCAATTGGGCGATTTGCGGGCGAAGCTGCCGCCCGGCTTCCGCATCGAAATGGGCGGCTCGACGGAAGAATCCGCCAAGGGCGAAAACTCGATCAAGGCCGTGGTGCCGCTGATGATCGTCGGCGTCATCACCCTGCTGATGATCCAGTTGCAGAGCATCAGCCGCACCATCAGGGGGTTGCTCACGGCGCCGCTGGGCCTGATCGGCGTGACCCTGGCGCTGCTGGTGTTCCAGGTGCCCTACGGCTTCGTCGCCAACCTCGGCGTGATCGCCCTGATGGGCATGATCCTGCGCAACTCGGTGATCCTGGTCGACCAGATCGAGCAGGACGAGGCCGACGGCAAGAGCGAGTGGGAGGCGATCGTCGGTTCCACCGTGCGCCGCTTCCGCCCCATCGTGCTGACCGCGGCGGCGGCGGTGCTGGCCATGATTCCGCTGACCCGCCAGGTGTTCTGGGGTCCGATGGCGGTGGCCATCATGGGCGGCCTGATCGTCGCGACGGTGCTCACCTGCCTGTTCCTGCCAGCCCTGTATGCGGCGTGGTTCAAGGTAA
>JAIOPW010000307.1 GCA_021413665.1 Rhodocyclales bacterium
AGGACGCGACTGGCTCGACAATCACCTGCGCTTCGGGCTGCTGTCGCGCGTCGCGGCCTGGATCGGCTCGGCGGCCAGCACGCTGGAGTGGCAGCCCGACGTCATCCATTGCCACGACTGGCAAACCGGCCTCGCCGCCGCTTACCTGAACTACCTGCCGGGACGCCAGGCGAAGTCGCTATTCACGCTGCACAACCTCGCCTTCCAGGGCCTCTTCGACCACGCCTCGCTGTTCGAGCTGGGCCTGCCGGACGCCGCCTGGCAAATGCACGGCGTCGAATTCTATGGCTACCTGTCCTTCCTCAAGGCCGGCTTGCAGCACGCCGACGCCATCACCACGGTAAGCCCGAGCTACGCCCGCGAGATCCAGACCGATACGGAAGGCATGGGCATGGCGGGCTTGCTGCGCCATCGGAGCAAGAATCTCTCCGGGATTCTCAACGGCATCGATACCAAGGTCTGGAACCCCGCGTCGGATCCTTGCCTGGAACACAAGTACAGCGCGCGACACCTCGAGGGCAAGGCCGCAAACAAGGCTGCACTGCAGGCGCAGCTCGGTCTCGAACAACGCGCCGACCTGCCGCTGCTGGCCGTGGTCAGCCGCCTGACCGAACAGAAGGGCCTCGATTTGCTGCTCGAGGTGGCCCCGCAACTGCTCAAGCTGCCTGCACAACTGGTCATTCTCGGCAGCGGCGCGCATGACATGGAGCAGGCCTTTACGGCAGTGGCGCACCGGCACAAGACGCAATGCGCGGTGACAATCGGTTTCGACGAGGCGCTGGCCCATCGCATCGAGGCGGGCGCCGACATCTTCGTCATGCCCTCGCGCTTCGAGCCCTGCGGCCTCAACCAGATGTACAGCCTGCGCTACGGCACCCCGCCCGTGGTGCGCGCCACCGGCGGGCTGGCCGACACCGTGATCGATGCCACCGACGAAAAACATGGCAACGGCTTCGTCTTCGGTCCGGCCACCGCCGATGGCCTGCTTCAGGCCCTGCGGCGCGCGACCGATGCGTGGCATGAGCCGGAGCGTTGGCGGCGCCTGCAAAAGCGCGGCATGGCACGCGATTCGAGCTGGGAAGAATCCGCTCGGCACTATGTCGATCTGTACCGGAAACTATAGACACCGGCCCATGCCAAAACCCGTCCTCACCCTGATCGCCGCGATCGCCAGCAATGGCGTGATCGGCATCGGCAACCGCCTACCCTGGAAGCTGCCGGCGGACCTCGCGCGATTCAAGGCGTTGACCACCGGAAACGCCGTCATCATGGGGCGCAAGACGTGGGAATCGCTGCCGGCCAAATTTCGGCCCCTGCCCGGCCGGCGCAACATTGTCGTCACGCGCAACGCCAGCTATCGCGCCGAGGGCGCCGTGGTCGTCACCTCGCTGCCCGCCGCCGTCGCCGCGGCGCAAAGCGATGAAGCTTTCGTCATCGGCGGCGCCGAGCTTTACGCGACGGCCCTGCCGCTGGCGGACCGCCTGCAACTGACCGAGATCGACGCGGCTTACGAGGGCGACACATGGTTCCCCGCGATCGATCGCGGGCAATGGCATGAAGCCGCGCGCGAACGCCATCGTGACGAGAACGGCCTGGGTTACGCCTTCGTCACCTGCGAGCGGCGCTGACCACACCGCCGCAGCGCCAGCGCCGACTATTGGCGCACGCAGTCCACGTAGTAGCGCACCGCGCCGTTGCTGGCGTCCTTCACCAGGCCGTGGATGTCGGTCTCGAAGCCGGGGAATTTCTCGTTGAACTCGCGGGCGAACTTCAGGTAGCGCACGATGGTGGCATTGAAACGCTCGCCCGGGATCAATAACGGAATTCCCGGCGGGTAGGGCGTCAGCAGCACTGCGGTGATGCGGTTTTCCAACTCGTCGATGGAAACGCGGTCGATCTCGCGATGCGCCATCTTGGCGAAGGCGTCGGCCGGACGCATGGCCGGTACCATGTTGGAGAGATACATCTTGGTGGTCAGGCGGGCGATGTCGCGCGCCTTGTACACCTCGTGGATCTGGGTGCACAAATCGCGCAGGCCGACCCGTTCGTAGCGCGGATGCTTGACCACGAACTCGGGCAGCACCTTCCACAACGGATGGTTGCGGTCGTAGTCGTCCTTGAACTGCTGTAGGGCGGTGACCAGCGTGTTCCAGCGGCCCTTGGTGATGCCGATGGTGAACATGATGAAGAAGGAATACAGGCCGCACTTCTCGACGATCACGCCGTGCTCGGCGAGGTACTTGGTGACGATCGCGGCCGGGATGCCGAAGTCATCCGAGAAATCGCCGTCGACGTCGAGGCCCGGCGTAATGACCGTGGCCTTGATCGGATCGAGCAGGTTGAAGCCCTTGGCCAGCTTGCCGAAGCCGTGCCAGCGGTCGCCGGGCTTGAGCATCCAGGCGTCGCGTTCCTCGATGCCCTCCTCCGACAGGTCGTCGGGGCCCCAGACCTTGAACCACCAGTCGGCGCCCCACTCCTTGTCCACCTTGCGCATGGCGCGGCGGAAGTCGAGCGCCTCGGCGATCGACTCCTCGACCAGCGCCTTGCCGCCGGGTGTGCGTCGATTGCGTGGAGAACACCATCGACTCCTTGCAGCGCGGACGGTCGGCGCCGATGGCGTGGTAATCGCCGTAGAAATCATGGAAGGCGGCGTGCGGCAGCCAGGCCTCGTCGAAATGCAGGGTATCGATCTTGCCGTCGAGCATCTCCTTGATTTCCTCGACGTTGTAGAGGATGCCGTCGTAGGTGCTCTGGGTGATGGTCAGCACGCGCGGCTTGGCGTTCTTGTCGGTGGCGAAGGGATGGGCAGCGATCTTCTTCTGGATGTTCTTCCAGCGGAATTCCTCCTTCGGAATCGGACCGATGATGCCGAAGTTGTTGCGCGTCGGCATCAGGAACACCGGGATCGCGCCGGTCATCATGATCGCGTGCAGGATCGACTTGTGGCAATTGCGGTCCACCACCACGATGTCGCCCGGCGCCACCGTGGAGTGCCAGACGATCTTGTTCGAGGTCGAGGTGCCGTTGGTGACGAAGAACAGGTGGTCGGCATTGAAGATGCGCGCCGCGTTGCGCTCCGACGCCGCCACCGGGCCGGTGTGGTCGAGCAACTGGCCGAGTTCCTCGACCGCGTTGCAGACGTCGGCGCGCAACATGTTCTCGCCGAAGAACTGGTGGAACATCTGGCCCACCGGGCTCTTGAGGAAGGCAACGCCGCCGGAATGGCCGGGGCAGTGCCACGAGTAGGAGCCGTCCGCGGCGTAATGCACCAGGGCGCGGAAGAAGGGCGGCGGCAGCGAATCGAGGTAGGTCTTGGCCTCGCGCACGACGTGTCGCGCGATGAATTCCGGCGTGTCCTCGAACATGTGGATGAAGCCGTGCAGCTCGCGCAGGATGTCGTTCGGAATGTGGCGGCTGGTGCGCGTCTCGCCATGCAGGAAGATCGGGATTTCGGCGTTCTTGTAGCGGATTTCCTCGACGAAGGCGCGCAGTTCCTGAATGGTTTCCTTTTCCCGGTTGGCCAGCTCCTCGTCGTCGATCGAGAGGATGAAGGCCGAGGCGCGGCTCTGCTGCTGGGCGAAGGAACTCAGGTCGCCGTAGCTGGTGACGCCGAGTACGTCCATGCCTTCCTTTTCGATGGCGTCCGCAAGCGCGCGGATGCCGAGGCCCGAGGCGTTCTCGGAACGGAAGTCTTCGTCGATGATGATGACGGGAAAGTGGAAGCGCACGGCCGTATCCTTCGCTCTAGATCTTCGGCAGGGTCACGCCGACCTGCCCTTGATATTTTCCGCCGCGATCCTTGTACGAGGTCTCGCAGACTTCGTCGGACTCGAAGAACAGCACCTGGGCACAGCCTTCGCCGGCATAGATCTTGGCCGGCAGCGGTGTCGTGTTGGAGAATTCCAGCGTCACGTAGCCTTCCCATTCCGGCTCGAAGGGCGTTACGTTGACGATGATGCCGCAGCGCGCGTAGGTGCTCTTGCCGAGGCAGACCGTAAGCACGTTGCGCGGGATGCGGAAATACTCCATGGTCCGCGCCAGGGCGAAGGAGTTGGGCGGGATGATGCAATGGTCGCCATCCATCTCGACGAAGGAATTGGGATCGAAGTTCTTCGGATCGACGATGGTCGAGTAGATGTTGGTGAACACCTTGAACTCGCGCGAGCAGCGGATATCGTAACCGTAGCTCGAGGTGCCGTAGGAGACGATCTTGCGACCGTCGATTTCGCGCACCAGCTGGGGCTCGAAGGGTTCGATCATTCCATGCTGGGCCGCCATGCGGCGGATCCACTTGTCAGACTTGATGGTCATGGTTCATCCGGAAAAATGAAATTTCAATGAAGGCTGATGTTCGCGACAGCGGGCGTTGCGCCGGAGCTAAAACACCTCTAGGTTTCAGTGAAGGCCAATGCCACGATATTCGGCGTCAAGCGAAGCGGCCGTAACCAAAGGGGGCTCAAGGGGGCGCAGTATACGGCCTGCGGCGATTTCATGACAGTAGCCCTGCCAGCAGGGCGATACCCTCCCCCGGGTCAGCCCGCACCACGCCCACCAACGGAATCCCCGCCGCATGCCGCGCCAGGGATCTCAGCGTTGCGTCGAGCGCGACCGCCGAATCCGGTGATTCATTGACGACAATCGCCGTCACGCCAGCGCCGACTTTCGCCAAAGCCTCCAGTGCGGTCAGGGTATGGCTCAGGCTACCCAGGTAGCTGCCGCTCACCAGCACGCAGGGCAGGCCGCTGGCGGCGATCCAGTCGCGCACCGTATGCGTCCCGTCCAGCGGCGCCATGACGCCGCCGACGCCTTCGACCAGCGGCGCATGAAAGTCGGCGCTGACGGCGCGGCGACTGAAGGCGACCAGCGCGTCAAAATCAATCTCACGCCCTTCGAGCGCAGCCGCCATGTCCGGCGACAGCGGTGCTGCAAAGCGCCAGGGCGCGATGGCATCCAGTTCGGCGGCACCGGCTTCGCGGCCCAATGCCGCCAGCAAGGCTCCCGCATCGCTGGCGGCAGGGTGTGCCGGATCGAAGCCCGAGAGCACCGGCTTGAATGCCGCCACCCGCCGGCCCTCCGCCCGCCAATGCCGCAGCAGGGCGCAGGCAAGCCAGGTCTTGCCGATGTCGGTGCCGGTGCCGGTGATAAACTGCGCGCTCATTTTTCCTCCGCCGCCGCATTCTAGCCGGCACGGCCCCCCGCCCCGACATGACCGACTGGCTCACCCCGGGACTCGCCCATCTCTGGCTGCCCTACACCCAGATGCAGACCGCCCCCGCCCCGCTGCCGGTGGTCGCCAGCGAGGGCGTTCGCCTGCGCCTGGCCGACGGGCGCGAGCTGATCGACGGCATTTCCTCGTGGTGGACCGCCTGCCACGGCTACAACCACCCGCACATCCGCGCCGCCGTCGAACGGCAACTCGCCGTCCTGCCGCATGTGATGTTCGCCGGCCTGGTGCACGAACCGGCGGCGCGCCTGGCCCTGCGCCTGGCCGCGCTGCTGCCGGGCGACCTCGAGCGCGTGTTCTTCACCGAGTCCGGTTCGGTGGCGGTGGAAGTGGCGCTCAAAATGGCGATCCAGTACTGGCGCAACAAGGACCGACCGGAGAAGAAGCGCATCGTCCATTT
This sequence comes from Rhodocyclales bacterium, assembly GCA_021413665.1. GTDB lineage: Bacteria > Pseudomonadota > Gammaproteobacteria > Burkholderiales > Rhodocyclaceae > Sulfuritalea. The sequence continues at coordinate 5,625 of JAIOPW010000307.1, forward strand.
CCGTCACGGCTACCACGGCGACACCTTCGCCACCATGGCCCTGTGCGACCCGGAGGAAGGCATGCACGCGCTGTTCGCCGGCAGCATGCCGGACCAGATCATGGCCGAACTGCCGAGTGACGAACCGATGCGCCGCGCCTTCGACCTGCTGCTGGAAACTCATGGCGAGCGGCTCGCGGCCGTCATCAGCGAGCCGCTGGTGCAGGGCGCCGGCGGCATGAAGATGCATGATGCGGCGACATTGGCCTTCATCGCCGGAGCCTGCGAGCGCCACGACGTGCTGCTGATCGCCGACGAGATCATGACCGGCTTCGGCCGTACGGGCCGCATGTTCGCCTGCGAGGAAGCCGGCGTGGTGCCCGACATCCTCTGCCTGTCGAAAGCGCTGACCGGCGGCACGCTGCCGCTGGCCGCCACCGTGGCGCGCCGCCATGTGTTCGACGCCTTCCAGTCCGACGATCCGGCGGCCGCGCTGATGCACGGTCCCACCTACATGGCCAATCCGCTGGCCTGTGCCGCCGCCAATGCTTCGCTCGACCTGTTCGAGAGCGAACCGCGGCTGGCCCAGGTCGCTGCGATCGAATGCGCTTTGCGCGAAGAACTCGCTCCCTGCCGCGAACTCGGCGGCGTCGCCGACGTGCGCGTCAAGGGCGCCATCGGCGCGGTCGAACTCGCGGGCAGGATCGACCTTGATGCCCTGCGTCGCCGCTTTGCCGAGCTCGGCGTCTGGGTCCGTCCCTTCGGCAACGTGGTGTATCTGATGCCGCCCTTCGTCATCGCCGCCGAGGATCTGTCGACGCTCGCCGCCGCCGTGCGCCGGGTGCTGACGGAACGCGCACAACAAGCCTGAGATGGACGCCGGCCTCGATGCCCTGCTGCACGCCCGCCTGACCGCGCTGAGCGAAGCCAATCGCCTGCGCCGTCTGCGTCCGTGG
>JAIOPW010000308.1 GCA_021413665.1 Rhodocyclales bacterium
ACGACGCCAATATCGTCGAGCTTGAGTCCGGCCTTGGCCAGCGCAATGCGGGTCGACGGGATCGGGCCTTCGCCCATGACGTCGTTCGGCACGCCACCGACCCCATAGGCCACCAGGCGCGCCATCGCCTTGTGACCGCCGGCGGCGGCCTTGGCGGCATCGGCCAGTACCAGGAAGCCGGCGCCGTCGTTGATGCCGGAGGCATTGCCGGCCGTCACGGTGCCGGCCTTGTCAAATGCAGGCTTCATCTTGGCCAGCGACTCCATGGTCGTGCCCGCCTTGACGTGCTCGTCGGTATCGAACACCACGTCGCCCTTGCGGGTCTTGAGGGTGATCGGCACGATCTGTTCCTTGAAGTAGCCGGCGGCGATGGCGGCAGCGGCGCGGCGCTGCGATTCGCAGGCGAACTCGTCCTGCTGCTCGCGCGTGAAGCCGTGCTTCTTGGCCAGGTTCTCGGCGGTGATGCCCATGTGGCCAACGCCGAACGGGTCGGTCAGCGCGGCGACCATGGCATCGATCATCTTGGTGTCGCCCATGCGCGCGCCGGAACGCATCGCCGGCGACAGGTAGGCGCCGCGCGACATGACTTCGACACCGCCGCCAAGAGCGAAGTCGGCGTCGCCGAGCAGGATCGCCTGCGCAGAACTGATGATCGCCTGCTGCGAGGAACCGCACAGCCGGTTGACGGCAAAGGCAACCGAGTCCATCGTCATGCCGCCCTGGATCGTGGCATTGCGCGCGACGTAGGCGTAACGCGCTTCGGTCGGGATCACGTTGCCGACGGTGGCAAAGGTGACGGCCTTGGGATCGACGCCGGAACGCGCGATGGCCTCCTTGATGACGAGGCCGCCCAGATCGGCCGGTTCCATGCCGGACAATGCGCCACCGAAGGTGCCGACGGCGGCACGAACTGCACTCAGTACAACGACTTCTCTCTTGTCAGCCATTACACAACTCCTATTTTAAGAATCAACCGCCGACCCAGCCGGAAACCCAGACCAGGGCCAGCACTGCCAAACCGAGCACGAGACTGCGCCAGACAAGGCCTATCGTACTCTGCATGAAATCGGGATCGGCGTCTTCGCCCAACCCCAGTTCGGGGCGATCGCCGGCTTCGCCCAAGTCCTGCATCACATCATGTACCGGCATGCCCAGGCGCACACCAAGGGCCCCCGCACCACTGGCGAGCAGTATACCGGAGCCACCTTCCGGCCACCTTACAGCCTGGGTGCGCCAGCAGTGCACCGCATCCTCGAAATCGCCGACAACCGCAAACGAGGCTGCCGTAACCCGCAGCGGTACCCAGTCGATCAACTCGAAAGCGCGGCGCGCAAACTGACCGAACTCGCCGAATTCGATTTCGCTGCGCCCGCCCCACAGTTCCCCGAAGGAATGTGCCAGCCGGTAGAACAGCGCCCCGGCCGGGCCGAGCAAGGCAAACCACAGCAACGGCGCAAACACGTGCCGGTGCGAGGCCAGCAGGGCCTGCTCGATGGCGAGGCGGGCCACCTCGCTTCCGGTCAGGCGGTCGCCGGAGCGCCCGCGCCATTGCGCGAGCTGCTGGCGCGCCTGATCCATGTCGTCGGCTCGCAGCGCCAGATGGATGTTGGTGAAAAAATGACTGAACTGGCGGAACCCCATGGTCAGGTAGAGAATTCCGATGCCGAGCAGAAAGGCCAGCACCGGCTGGAAGTACATCAGCAGGGCATGCAGCAGCGAGACCACGGTCGCCGGCAGCGCAACGCCGAGACCCCAGGCGATGGCGCCATGGCTGCGGCCGCCGTCGTTGAACTTGTCCTCGAGGATAGCCGCCATCCGCACCACGGGGTCACGCACCATCTGCTGTACCGGCAGCGCGTGGAACTGCTCGAGCACGAGGGTGATGATGATGGAAATCAGCGTCATCGTTCAGTTTCCGGAATGCAGTATGCGGTGCAGCGCCACCAGCATGCCGGCGGTGGCGCCCCAGATGTAGTAGCCCTGCCACGGCATGGCCCAGTATTCACGCATGATGCCGCGCACCTCGATGCTGTGGCGCTGGTGGTTGGCGCTGTCGAGGAGGAATTCGAGCGGTGGCTCGAACACTTCGGCCACCTCGAAATCGTCCAGCTTCAGGTTCAGCGGCGGAGTCACAAGCGCCACCACCGGGGTGATGACAAAGCCGGTGCCGGTGCGGTATTCCGGCAGGCGGCCGAGAATTTCGATCTGCGATGCTTCGAGACCGACTTCTTCCCCGGCTTCGCGCAGCGCCGTGGCCTCGGGCGAGGCGTCGCCTTCTTCGCAGCGGCCACCGGGAAAGCTGACCTGCCCGGCATGGTCGCGCAGGTGGGCGGTGCGCTGGGTCAGCAGCATGGTCGCCCCGCTCTCGCGCACGATCACCGGCACCAGCACGGCGGCGGGAATCATGTCCTTGCCATCCGTGACGCCGGATTCGATGACAGGGGACGCAACGAAGCCTTCGCTGAAACGACGACGCATCAGGGATAGCAAGCCTCCGTTAGAATTCGGGCTTGCGCTAACTAGAGACTCCGGCATGAAACCGATCGCAATCTTCCGTCATAGTCCCGGCGAGGGACCGGGCTATTTTGCCACA